>NZ_JBEXZD010000114.1:0-26771 GCF_040628575.1 Streptomyces sp. NPDC006393 | reverse complement strand
CGGAAACCGGGAAGCGGCACGAGTGGGACTGGGCAGGCCTGATGGCACTCCCGGCGGAGTCCCCCACCGTGGACCTGCACTGTGTGACGAAGTGGTCGAAGTTCGACACCGAATGGCGAGGCGTGTCCCTGGACGTTCTGCTCGCGGACGTGGAGACGGCCGCAGAGAACGTCCTCGTCACCTCGTACGGGGGCTACACCACGAACATCCCCCTCGCCGACCTGGTCGACGGAAAGGCGTGGATCGCCTACGGCTACGGGGGCAGCGACCTGGCGCCCGAACACGGCGGCCCCGCCCGGCTGCTGGTCCCGCACCTGTACCTGTGGAAGTCCGCGAAGTGGGTGCACGGGATCGAACTGCGGCAGAGCGACACGCCTGGCTTCTGGGAGAGCGCCGGCTACCACAACTACGGAGACCCATGGCGAGAACAGCGGTACCAGGGAGACTAGGCGACCGGCTTCGCTGGCGGATCGCCGAGGTGACGGGCCGGCGCGTGGAGTCGGCGACGGCCGTCACCCTGACGCTGGACCTGCCGGACTGGCCCGGCCACCTGGCCGGACAGCACGTGGACGTCAGACTGACCGCGGAGGACGGCTACAGTACCCAGCGCAGCTACTCGATCGCCTCAGCCCCCAACGGCCGAGGCCTCGACCTGACGGTCCAGCGAACGCCCGGCGGAGAAGTGTCCCCCTACCTCGTGGACGAACTCGTGCCCGGGGACCAACTGGAGCTGCGCGGGCCCGTCGGTGGCTGGTTCGTCTGGAGGCAGCAGCAGACGGAGCCGATTTTGCTGGTGGCGGGCGGATCGGGACTCGTGCCTCTGATGTGCATGATCCGCGCGCGCGAGGCGGTCGGCAGCCGGGTCCCCTTCCGGTTGCTGTACGCGGTGCGGACCCCGTCGGACCTGCTGTACCGCTCGGAGCTCCGCGCAGGGGCGCCGGGGCTGGATACGACGTACCTCTACAGCAGAGAAGCCCCCGCGGACTCGCCGCGCCCGCCGGGGCGCATCACCCCCGAGGACTTGGTCCGCGGCGGCTGGCCCCCCGACTTCGAGCCGACCTGCTATGTCTGCGGGCCCACGGCGTTCGTCGAGAAGACGGCCGCCTACCTGGTGCTCCTGGGACATGCACCTGAGCGAGTACGTACCGAGCGCTTCGGCGACAGTGGAGGTTGAGATGGCGTCCGTGGAGGCCGGCGGCCCGTATGTGGACGATGCCCACGACGGGTATGTCGACGGAAACGCGCTGGCGGGGCCCCTGTCCGAGGTCTTCGCCGTCGATGTGACCGCCGCGACGTGCCGATGCACCAACTGCGGCTGCACGGGTCCGCTCGCTTGCCTGCACGTGTACATGCACGCACCGGGCCTCGTCGGGCGCTGCCAGCAGTGCGGGAAGGTCGTGCTGCGCATGACGCGCACGAGGGACGCGGTCTGGCTCGACATGAGCGGCGCGTCCTCGCTGGCAATTCCGTTGGGAGAGGCCTGAGTTCGCCGCGGGTGCCGCAGCGCCGTACCACCGCCTCACTTCCCGAGCAGCTCATCACCTGCGTTCGGAAGCGGTCATCACTGACTTGGTCCGGCCACCGACCCGCCGTCCGCAGGTCCTGACGGCGCCGGCTGTTGATGGCACGGCCGGGCCGCCCTACCAACGGGCCGGTTCGCCCTGGTCGAGGAACCGCCGCCCCGCCTGCTCCGATGCGTACGCGGCCACGAGCCGGTTCCAGCTGTACCGGCCCGGGCCGATCTCCGAGACGAGGTGCGCTCGAGTGAGGCGCGACAGGACCTGGCGCACCCGGCATTCGGGCCGTCCGGCCAGGTCCGCGACCTGCGATGCTGCGAATATGGGGTGTGGGCAGGCGCTCAGGTCGCGGAAGAGCGCGGCCGTTTCCGTGTCGAGTACGCGGTACGAGCGGCTGATGGACACGCGGACGTCGAGCGCCTGGTCCTCGTCGCTCGCGAAGGCGTCCAGGACGCTGTGCTCCGACGTCTCGTACTCATCGGCCAGGCTCGCCAGGCGCAGCTGCGGTCGATAGGCCGCGCGGGCTGCGACGTTGGCCAGGGCCAAGGGAAGTTGACCGGTCAGCCGGATGATGCGGTCGACGGCCTCTGGTTCAGCCGCTGTCCTGGCGGCGCCAAGTCGGCGCGCGAGGAGGCTGCGTGCGTCCGTCTCGCTCAGAGGTGTGAGTGTCAGGGGAAGTGCCTGGTAGGCGGCGACGAGCGCGTGCAGTTGCATGCGGCTGGTGACAAGAGCCATGGAGCCGGGGCCTCCGGGGAGGAGGTGCTTCAGCTGGTCCGTGTTCCACGCGTTGTCGAGCACGACGAGCACTCGGCGGCCGGCGAGCAGGCCGCGGAACATCAGCCCCCGCGCCTGCGCGGTCTCGGGTATGTCCTCGGGGCGGGCCCCCAGGGATTGCAGGAAGTCCTCGAGCACGTGCGCGGGGTCCCGTGGCTCGGCCTCCGGTCCGGCTCCTTGAAGGTCGGCGAAGAGCTGGCCGTCCGGGAAACGGTCGGCCAAGCGGTGGGCGACGGTGGTGGCGAAAGCCGTCTTGCCGACGCCGGCCAGTCCGCCGACCGTGCAGATGGCCACGGAGGACGACGCCTCCGCATCGGCGACCAGGCGCTCGACCCGCTCCTGCTCTCTCTCGCGGCCGACGAGGCTCGGCAGGGCGGCTGGGAGCTGGGCCGGGGCGTGAGACGGGGGTGTGCGTGACGGGTTCTTCGGACGGTCGGCGCTGTGCGGGAGCTGAAGCCGCCCGGAGAGGATGCGCTCGTGGACTTGTTGCAGTTCCGGCGACGGGCTGACCCCGAGGCGTTGACGCAGCAGGTGACTGGTCGTGTGGTAGATGGTCAGGGCCTCGGACTGCCGCCCGGCACCGTAGAGCGCGGTCATGAGGAGGCCGCACACGCGCTCTCGAAGCGGGTGCTCGACAAGCAGGGCGGACAGTTCTGCGGCAGCCTCGGCGTAGCGCCCGATCTCCACTTCGCAGGCGAGCTGCTCCTCCGCACAGGCGAGGCGTAGCTCACCGAGGACACCGCGCTGCCGGCTCGCGAACGGCCCCGGGACCCCGGCCAGGGCCACCCCCTTCCACATGTCGAGGCCCTCGGTCAGCAGGCTCGCCGCGGACGACAGGTCGCCGGTGCTGCGTGCCTCCCTCGCCCTTGCCGCTGTCTCCTTGAACCTGTTCAGGTCCAGGGCGTCCGGTCGGATGTGCAGCAGATAGCCCCCGTCGACCAAGCGCACGGAGCTGTCACTCTGCTCCCCCAGTGCCTGCCTGAGCCGGTACACGTAGGTGCGCACGGAGCCTGCGGCCGACGGTGGGGCCTCGTCGCCCCACACGTCCTCCACCAGCCTCGAGGGGCTTACCGGCTTGCCCGCCCTGAGCAGCAGCGATGCGAGCACGGCGCACTGCCTCGGCTGACCGGCTGCGGCCTCGCCCCCCTGTCGGTGCAGCCGGACCGGGCCGAGCACTGAGAACTGGACGCCTGGGTGCATGGCGACTACCGCCCTGGGGATCCTCGTGAGTCTGGGTGCCGGCCGTCCACAGGGGGGCCGCTCTCCTCAAACATACCGCAGATCGGCCCGTTCTTCTGGACTAAATAGTCCCTTCCGGGGAGGCGACCTGCCTGTTGCGCAGGGGCCGAAGGGGGCCGCCGCTTTTCGATGGCGGCTGGGGCTGCGTGCGGGCAGTGCGGGCAGTGCGGGCAGTGGGAGCGTGCGGACGAACGCGTCCTCCCGGCCGTCGCACGCCGGCCGCCCATCGGGAGGGCGATGAAGTGCAGCCGGCGCGAAGACCGCGACGCGACCGCCGGCGGTGTCACGCCGGGACTTCTCGACGCCGTCTCGCCCCTGGACGGGTTAGCGCCCTCCCGCGTCCCCCTCAGTCGGATCGCCGTCCCCGGCGGGCACGGCATAGGCCTTGACGTGGCCGATCGCCATGTCGAGGGCGATCCTCATGGGTTTGACGTCCTGGGCCGTCTGCGCAAGGAGGTAGCCGCCTTGAAGGGCGGCCATGAGGCCTGTGGCCAGTTCTCCGGCGTCCGCGTCGGCACTGAGGACCCCAGAGTCCTTCATTCGCACGAGCCCAGCCTCGAGCAACCCCTCCCAGGTATCGAAGTGCCGGGCGATCGCCTTGCGCATCTCTTCGTCCTGGTCGGCCAGCTCGCTCGCGAGGGAGCCGAGCGGGCAGCCGTACGCTCCGTTTCGGAGCGCGTTGCGTTCGATCACCGCGTCCCGCCAGCGCTCCAGCCCGCGGAGAGAGCTGAGCCGCCGCAGCAGCTGGTGCTGGCGTTCGAGCAATTCCGCGGCCTGCAATGCGACAACGTCCCGCACCAGCGCATCCTTGTCCGAGTAGTGGCGATAGAGCTGGGATTTACTCGTTCCGCTGGCCGCCCTGACATCGTCGAGGGTCGTGAGAGACACTCCCCTGACGTACATCATGTCGGCGGCGGCCCTCAAAATGCGCTCGCGCGTCACCCGCCCGCGCTCAGTCAGCCGGGAGTCGTTTTTGTCGCGCGCCTGTTCCGCCACATTGGCCAGATTACCGGTGCGAACGGTAGCAGGACCCGGAATGGACTTCAAGGTCCTTTTTCCGGCCCTAAAGTGCGGTGGCCGCGCTCGGCGACGGGGAGGTGCTCGAGTACGGCGGCCACGGGTTGCAGGTACGCGGCCAGGCCGGACCGTCACCCTCGAACCTTTGGGCCGGCTGCGACGAACGTCCACGCCTCGCTGCGCCATGCCCACCTCCACGGCACAGCAAGGCGCCGGATGCCCTCACAGTGTGTGACCATCGTGCGCAGAGCGTGCGTGCCTCATGCCTGACATCCGCCGCTGCGCCACAGAACCATGTCCGACTCCGCCGGCGGTCGAGACCGGTGGCCCTCTCGAAAGGAAGAAGCCGATGACGAACAACACCCTGGCCACGAGGGCCGCCCGCCTCGGATGCGCCACGCTCGTCGACGCCATGGGCCGGATCCACGGCCACCGGGCTCACCTTCCCGCCATGTCGAGCCCCGATCCCCTTCGCCCCCTCTTCGGGCGCGCCGCCACCATCTCCTACCTGCCGTACCGCGAGGATCTACCGGAGACAGGCCGCGACTTCAGGCACTACTTCTACGGAGCGCTCGGGGAAGGGCCGGCCGCAGAGCACGTACTCGTGCTGTCCAGCGGCGGCTACCCCGACGTGTCGCACGGCGGCGGCACCAAGCTCGCAAGGGCGGACAGCGCCGGACTGGCCGGCGTCCTGGCAGACGGCCGCCTCCGGGACTTCGGCCAGCTGCGCGACTACGGATTCGCCACGTGGTGCACGGGGGAGGCGGTCCGCTGGGGCGGCGACACGGTGATGCCTCACGCGTTCGGCGTGGCCGTCGAGGTCTCCGGCGTGTGCGTGAACCCGGGCGACTACGTCTACATGGACAGCGCCGGCGGCGTCGTGATCCCTGCAGCGAGCCTGCAGCAGGTCTTCGCCATCGCGGAGGACATCTCGGCCGATGAAGCCGCGGCTGCCGGAGACATCCGGGCCGAAAGCCCTCGGCCGTGACAGTTGCGGCGACTGGCCGGTATGCAGGTGATCAACGAGACGATGGTCGTGGTCGTGGTCGTACGGTGCCCTCAGGCGGAGGGCGTCGCGCGCCTGGGCAGCACCCAGTCTTCGCGCGGGAAGTGGCACGTGTAGCCGTTCGGATAGGTGATGAGGTAATCCTGGTGCTCGGGCTCGGCCTCCCAGAAGGGGCCTGCCGCCTCGATCGTCGTCACGGCCTTGCCCGGCCACAGGCCCGACGCATCGACATCCGCGATCGTGTCGCGTGCGACCTGCTCCTGCTCGGGTGACAGGGGGAAGATCGCCGAGCGGTAGCTCGTGCCGATGTCGTTCCCCTGGCGGTTCAGGGTCGACGGGTCGTGGATCTGGAAGAAGAACGCCAGAATGTCACGGTAGGTCGTCTGCGCCGGATCGAAGACGACCTCCACCGCTTCGGCGTGGCCGGGGTGGTTACGGTACGTTGCGTGATCGTTCTCTCCACCGGTGTATCCGACGCGCGTGTCCAGTACGCCGGGCTGCCGGCGAATGAGGTCCTCCATGCCCCAGAAACACCCTCCGGCCAGGACGGCCGTCTCGGTGCCCGGCTTGCGGGTGATCTGTCCGGTGTCGTGCGTTCCGCTGGTCATGATGCGTGCTCCTTTGTGCTGGTGGTGTTGGCTGTTTGAACAGTGAGCGGCACTCACAAGCAGCTTTCGTGGCCGCGTGGGCGTTACCTCCAATCATGGCCCACGGCGCTCGACGAGACGTTGGCGATGCGACCCCAGCCGACCTTGACCACGCCCGGGGCGAGTGCGGGAGCGATGACATTGATCTTCCAACGCCCTGTGTGGGATGGGCTCGCCCACACCCGGGGTGCACCGCGCAATCCGATGAGCCAGCGGGCCCACCGGATTGCGCCTGCACCTACCTCATGAGCGTCGGTCCCTCGCGCCGTCTTACCGGACCATGTCGCTCTGGCGCTCGTCCCTCGCCGCCCTCGCACCGGGCGTCTCTTCGCCGTGGGTCCCGGCGCGTCGCGGTAAGAAGCGGGCGGCGCAGGACGCAGAAACCAGGACGCTGCCGCGCTCCCCCCGGGAGGTAGACATGACGGAGTACAGCAAGAGTCCTGAGCGCGTCTCACAGCTCACGGACCAGCAGTACCGAGTGACGCAGCAGGACGAGACCGAGCCCGCGTTCGCCAACGCCTACTGGGACAACAAGGCGTCCGGGATCTACGTGGACATCGTGTCCGGCGAGCCCCTCTTCGCCTCGGTCGACAAGTACGACAGCATGACCGGGTGGCCCAGCTTCACGAAGCCGCTCAGCCCCGACCACGTCGTCGTGACCCCCGACACCAGCCATGGCATGGTCCGCGTCGAAGTCCGCTCGGCGCACGGGGACAGCCACCTCGGCCATCTGTTCCCCGACGGGCCCCACGACCAGGGCGGACTGCGGTACTGCATCAACTCCGCGTCCCTGCGCTTCGTCCCCGTCCAAGATCTCGAACGAGAGGGCTACGGCCAGTACTTGCACTTGTTCGACGCAGTGCAGGAAGACACCGCCGAAACCTGACAGGCAGCCCTCGGCCGCAACACCCCCGGCCGGGGCGTCACTCCCCGCGTGCGGCTGCACGCTTCCGACCGAACTGCGCCCACGGCGCCGGGCGCGACAGGAGGACGACACCATGATCAGAAACCTCGACGACGTATTCGCCGAAGACGCCACCCCGGTACCACCCGAACAGCTCCCGGCCGCTGTCACCGCTGGAGCCCTCGTCTACACCGACGGGACGACGCAGTCCTTCGACCCCGACGGGACCACCCGCTACGTCGAAGACGGACGTCAGACGGAGGGCACATGGTCCATCGACGAGAACGGCCGCTTCTGCTCGTTCTGGCCACCCTCCTTCCGAGCCTCGTACGACCTCCGGTGGATGGTCGACGAGGGAAGAATCGTCGGCCTCCGGTTCTCGGATCTCGCGAGCGGAACCCCTTTCGAAGGGCGCTACCAATAGCCGCCTGACCTGCCGGAGCCGGCCGCTGACTGGAAGGGAGCCCGTGCTGGAGTCCTCTCGTGACCGCGTCGATCGCGCGGGCCCGCTTCTTGGTCACAGTCGAAGAGGTGGATGCCGTTCACGAGGTCGCCGGGTAGCGGGACTTGGGCTCGGTCAGCCGCGTAATCGGGCGCGATAAACCCGGCGACGGCGGCGGTGATCCCCGGGATACTGGTCGCCCATGGATGAGGTCAAAGTCGTCGTCGCCCATTCCGAGCGCGCGACTCTGCGCGTCGGCGACGTGTTCCTGAAGGTGGACACCGATCAGGCACGCGTCGACGTCGAGGTCGAGGCCATGTCCCTCGCACCGGTCCCGACCCCGAAGGTCCTGTGGCGCAAGCCGCCCGTGCTCGCGATCGCCGCACTCCCGGGGACGACGCTTGGGCGCCTCGGCGGACCCTCGACCGGATCGCCGGCGGCGTGGGCCGCGGCGGGCGCCGCCATCCGGAAGCTGCACGACGCGCCGCTGCCACCCCGGCCGGGCCGGGCCGGGCGGAGCATCGTCGCGCTGGCGGCGGAACTCGACGACGAGTGCGAGTCGCTCGTGACGAACGGTGTCCTTCCCGCCGACCTGGTCACCCGCAACCGCCAGGTCGCCGAGGCCGCGCTCCGGCCGTGGACTCCGGCGTTCACGCACGGCGACCTGCAGATCGCGCACGTCTTCGTCGACGGCGACGAGGTCACGGGCATCATCGACTGGTCCGAGGCGGGCCAGGGTGATGCCCTGTACGACCTCGCCACCTTCACGCTCGGACACGAGGAGCACCTCGACGACGTCATCGCCGGCTATGGCGCTGAAATCGACCTGGACGTGATCCACGCGTGGTGGTCGTTGCGAAGCCTGCTGATAGTTCGCTGGCTGATCGAGCACGGCTTCGACCCCTTCGCGCCGGGCTGTGAGGTCGACGTGCTGAGATCGCGGATGTGAGGCCGCGCGGGCAGCACTGCTGCGTATGCGTTCTGACGCAGCGAGCAGGCCGCCCCAGCGGTACGCGCCCCGGCCGGAGCCGTGCCCGAAGCCGCGCGCCGGGCGAAGTGCGGGGTGATCTGGAACCGGCCGACCGGCTCTCGAGCGAGGCAGCCCTCCTGCGGGGCACGGAAAAGCATTCGACCACCCGCCCGGGACGGGCCATGATCCGCATTCGTGACGACGTCAAAGCAGCTCATGGTCCGGGCCGCCGCCCGCAACAACGCCGAATGGTGCGCGACGATGAGCCGATCGCACGGTCTGGCGAGCGAGTTCGGCGTGCAGGCCTGGACCGCCCCGGTCCGCACGCCGCGGTACTACCCCGACGCGGTGACGCTCGTGCCGGGAGTCGATCCGGCCACGCTGGCGGCGCGGATCGACACCACCACGCCGGGCGCCTCCGTCAAGGACAGCTTCGCTGACCTCGACCTGAGCGAAACCGGCTTCCATGTCCTGTTCGAGGCGCAGTGGATCCACCGCCCAGCGAGCGCGCCCGCCATGTCATCGGTTCTTGACTGGGACGTGGCGGGCGACTCGGACACGTTGCGCGCCTGGGCACTGGCCTGGGACGAGGGGGACGGCAACGCAAGCCTCTTCCGGCCCGAACTGCTTGACGATGCGGCCACCTTCGTGCTCGCCGGCCGGTCCCGCAGCGGCCGGGTGGTCGCCGGTGCGGTGGCGAGCCGCAGCGACCAGGTGGTCGGAATCTCCAACGTCTTCGCATCGGACGGCAGCCCTGACGCGGCCTGGCCGGGCGTGCTGGAGGCGGTGCACCGGCTGTTCCCCACTCTGCCGGTGGTCGGCTACGAGCACGGCGATCACCTGGCGGCCGCCGTCCACCACGGCTTCGAGCCGGTCGGGCCACTACGGATCTGGGTGCACGGATAGACGTGCTTCAAGGCGAGGGGAATGCACCGGAGTCCGGGACGTGGTCAGCGCTGGTGGTTGAGCCAGTCACCCGGGATCAGGTCACGCACGCGGTCGAGGTCTTCCGCCGTCCGGCCGCGAGCAAGGATGGCCGCGCCGTCGTCATCGCGCAGAAGGACATCTTGGCCCAGGAACCACCGTGTCTCCTCGCCCATGGGGTATGCCGGGAAAGGCAGTCGGACGCAGTTCGCCTCCAGTACTTCAAGGCAGTCGTCATCCGGGTCCAAGAAGTCGCAGAGCTCTTCATCGGCCTGCAGGGACTCGGACAAGGTGATCTCGATGAAGCAAAGGGACACACGCTCCAACCAGGCCTCCCACCGCTCGGCGCTCTTGTCGGCAAGGTCGAGCCGGATGAGCACTGCAGGATCGTCATCCTGGAGGCTGTCGAGAAGAACGCCCCAGGAGGCGGCTCCCTGGTTCTCGTGACGGAAGACCAGGGCCTCTTCTGCGTCATCGACATACAGCTCTGCGGGACCGAGCAGCACATCGTGGTTGCTGGTGAGATCTCGCCGGCGTCCGAACAGCAGGTACGCCTCGCGCAACGCCGTCGGCAGTCGGAGACCCAGCCTCTCCTCGGCAGCATCGAGATCGGCTTCCGTCCATCCGTCATCGCCTCCCAGGACGGCGCCGACCCAGTGGGCGGCGAAGCCCTGGATGAAGGTCCAGGCACCATCTCGGTCTTCGACGCCTCTGGCGAGCGACGCGGCAAGATCGAACCCTTGTGTCATGCCGGGACGATATCCGTCCCTCTCATCAGCCCCCTTCGCGCCCCGACACACCGACCGGCTGTTCCCCGGCCGGCTCGGTCAGGATGTCGATCCGGCAGACCCGCCAGGGGCCCACTGGCCCTTAAGCCCGCGGGCCTGCTCCACGTTCGACCGGTGGGGGCCGGAGAGCCAGTCCGCGTGCGGCCCGAGACGCGCGTCGGCCGGCTCCTCTCCTCGCCGGAGGGCGTCGACGTAGGCGTGATCGGCGGCGAGGCGGGCCGCCACCTCGGGGCCTTCGGCGACGGCGCCATGGCCGGGGACGACGACATCGACGTGCCTGGCGGCGTCAGCCAGCCGGTCCAGCGCGGCCTCGTAGGCTCCCACCTGATCGTCTTGGCGAACGTCGAAGAGCGGGATCAGGATGTCGGAGAGCATGTCGCCGGCGAGCAGGACGCCGCGGTCCGCGAGGAGGAGCGCGGCATGGCCGACAGCGTGCGCCTGGTGCTCGATGATCTCGCCCGGCACCGGTCGGCCGTCCGCGGGCAGTGGGGTGACCAGCGCGACCAGGTCGAGAGGGATGCCGGCCGCGCTCTCCGCCGCCATCGCCTGCGCCCGCTCCCGGGCTTGACCGGCGACGTGGGCGGCGGCGGGGGTGGCGTAGCGCGGCACGTCGCCGAACCGGGGATGCCAGAGCAGGTGGTCCCAGTGGGGGTGGGTGGAGAACCCCGCGACCACCGGAATGCCGAGCCGGTCCACGTCATCGGCGAGTTGGTTCAACTCGGAGCCGTCGATGCCGGGGTCGATCAGGATCAATCCGTCCTCCCCGCGCACCACGACGGAATTGGTCCAGACCCACTCGCTCTCCCGGACCCAGACGCCGTCGGCCACCTGATTCAGCTTGCCCATCCCCACTCCCATCGGCTGAGTACGGTGCTGAGACTGCGATGCGCAGCCGAACTCATCGCTTTCAGCTCCCGCTGGGCGCAGATGTGTGGTTGAGGTGAGAAGCGTTGTCGCCGGCATTCGGCTCTTCGACCGCGCGCTCGGCGCTCTCGCGCCGCTTCGTCAAAGGCCCTTGATGTCGCTGCTTACTGACTTCGGCTCATCGGAGGGTCGCCGAGCGCGACGAACAGGCCGTCACCACGTGGAAGTTCGAACGGCTCCGACGCCGTGATCACACCAACGACAGCAAGGATCATCCCTCGAACAAGGTCATCAAGGGGCGGAGGTCAGTCGGTCAGCTGCTCCTCGAGGCGCTGGACGGAACACGGAGTGCCCATCCCGTACGGTCCGTGCATCGCCTTGCTGCGCTGCATGGTGGTGAGCTGGACGGCGAAGTACGCGGCGGCCGCGGCGGCCAGGACGTGCAGCGCGTCGGAGAGGATGTATTGCACCAGTCCGTCCTGGATCTCCGTCAGCGTTCCGGCGTCCTCGTACTTGGTTGCGACGAAGGTGTTGAACAAGGCCGCGAAGACGAACAGCGCCCACCACAGGTTGAGCGGCCAGATCCGCGGCCGGTGGCGCTCACCGTCGGAGGGCAGTGGCGTGGCAGCTCCCCACATGT
Organism: Streptomyces sp. NPDC006393; assembly: GCF_040628575.1. Lineage (NCBI taxonomy): Bacteria > Bacillati > Actinomycetota > Actinomycetes > Kitasatosporales > Streptomycetaceae > Streptomyces > Streptomyces sp. NPDC006393. Next base: position 15,039 of record NZ_JBEXZD010000114.1, on the reverse strand, counting down.
CAAAGGCGACGCGGTATGGCATCCACAGGTTCACCAGCGGGACGACCCAGGCGCCGATGGCCCAACCAGGGCCGTTGCGGAACCGATCGGGTGCCAACGGCCCGGTGGCGCGGCGCATCCGGAAGAACCAGACGGCGAAGGCGATCGCGCAGGGCAGGAACAGCATGACCTGGTAGCGCGCGGCCGTCTCGTACAGCGAGGCGGCGGCTTCCACTTCTCGATGGGAAGCCGTGGGGAAGCCGCCGTTCCCGTCGATCGTCAGCCGGTACCGTACGCCGGCAAAGATGCTGAACAGGTCGCAGAGCGCCGCGAGCGCCAGTCCCGTGAGCGCGGCGACAAGGAACCCCCGCGACGGCACACGAGTCGACCCGGGCAGCGATGGCGGCGGATGCAGTGCGCGAGATGCGAACATGACGATGAGACCCCCTGCAGACTCCCCAATGCGGCAGCGCTGCGGAAGATCACGCAGCCGACGCACGATACGCCCGGCGCGAGTATCCCGTCCATGACAACCCGGGAGCGGGCGACGTCCTCGTCCCGTACACCGGAGGTGTCCGCGCACAGGTTCGCGAAGGCGGCCTCGATCGAGCAGGTGGCGAACAGCGTCATCGCATTATCGGATCGCTCCCTGGGCTTGATCACGTTAGGTTGGCGTGGTGTCCGAACTGAGAACCGAGCGTCTTGTGCTCCGGGGCTGGCGGGAGACCGACCTGGCTCCGTGGGCTGTGATGAACGCCGATCCAGAAGTCCGTAAGTACTTTCCTGGGGTACTCACCCGAGAGCAGAGCGACGCGTCCGTGGCCCGCTTCCAAGCGGAGCTCGAACGGCGGGGCTGGGGATGGTGGGCGGTCGAAGTGATCGACACCGGTGAGTTCATCGGGTTCACCGGCCTGGATCCGGTGGAAGACGGCATGCCGTTCACGGGCGTGGAGGCAGGCTGGCGCCTGGCCCGCTCAGCGTGGGGGCACGGCTATGCGACCGAGGCGGCCCAGGCCGTGGTGACCTTCGGCTTCGACTCCCTGGCGCTGCCGGAGATCCTCGCGGTCACGACGGTCACCAACCTGCGGTCTCAGGCTGTGATGCGTCGCATCGGTATGAGCCGTGACCCTTCTGACGACTTCGACGACCCGACCGTGCCGCCCGGGCCGCTGCGTCCGAGCGTGGTGTATCGACTCCCTCGCGGCAGACAGCGGCCCACTGAGCGATAGCGTCAGCCGACCTTGACGGGCTCCTGCCCTTGCAGCCGGTTCCTACTTGTTGTGCTGCCGACGCACCATCTCCGTGATCCAGGTCGGCGCGAACGGAGACGTGCAGCCCGGAGAAGTCGGGTAGTCCTTGAGCACCTCCAGGCGCTCACCGATGGCGATGGCACGGGCGCGGTGCTCGGCGTGCTCGATCCCGATCTGAGCCAGGCAGTGGTTCATCGCCCACTGCAAGCGATCCGGGGCATCCTTCATCTCCGCCTCGATGACGTCGAGCAGTCCTGCGAGATCGAGGCCATCGGGCTTCTTCTTCACGCGTTCGGTGGTCAGCGCCCAGCCGGCACTCGCGACCACGGGATCCGGATCGGCCGTCCAGGCCAGACGCAGCTCTTCGGAGTGCGAGTTCTTCTTGACCACGTAGTTCACGAGCCAGTCGTGCACCTTGGGCGCGCGTGCCTCGCGCACCATGGCGTCCAACTCGTCGCGCCCGAACGCCTTCGGGCGGCAGATCAGGATCGCCAGGAGTCTCGCCGCGGTTTCACGCGTCTCCCAGAGCCGGCACGCGAGTTCCTGCTGCGTCTTCAGCCGCTTCGCGAGTGCGCGCAGCTCGCCGAGGTTCACACCGTGATCGTCACCGTGTTTCTCGTTCACAGCACGGGTCTTCGGGTCCTCGAGCTTGGCCAGCTCGGCCATCACCTCGCCCACCGTCGTCTCGGCCACCTCAGCCTCCCGCGCTCGGCCACTCAAGGGTGCGCTCGCCTCGGTGTCGAGTTGGTGGTCCGCCCAGACATAGCTCTCGGGAAGCAGGCCGGTGACGGGCACCATCCGGAGGCCGTCGCCGGCCCCGACGATGACCTTGAGGGCAGGAAAGTAGTCAAGAAGGACCTGGCGGCAGCGGCCGCACGGGGGCACGACGCCTCGGTCTCGGTCACCCACGGCGACGATGGTGTCCAGGTCATAGGCACCCTGGGCGGCAGCGGTGCCGATCAGGACCAGCTCCGCGCAGGGGCCTCCGGTGAAGTGATAGGCGTTCACCGCGGTGACGATCCGTCCGTCTCGGGCACGCGCCGCAGCGGCCATGGTGTGGTTGTCGCCCCGGCAGCGTGTGGCCGCGACGTGTGCCGCAGCCCGGATCAGCTCGTGGTCCACACCGTCGGTCTCTGTGTTCATCTTCTCCGTCTTCCTGCACGGTCAGGCGATGCTCGCCCCGTCGACGACGGAGCGTAGGCGACGGTCGTCGGCGTGACGACTTCGCCGGATGATGTCGCGTCACATCATGCTGCCCCGCATCTTGTGGGTGGCGTGGCCGGTACCGTCGAGGGTGAAGCAGCGCGGGGCGGCGAGCAGGGCGGCGAGGTGGGCTTCGATGCGATGGGGCCAGGGGCAGGCTGCCGGTCGGGGTGAAGGCGATCCCGACCTTGTTCGCCGCGGCCCCGGTGCCGACCCGCTGCCACTTCTGGGGGCATCAGGCTGAGCACGCTGAGCAGTCCGGACTCGCTCTTCAGAGATACCGCCTGTGCCGCGATGTCCGCGCCCTACCGATCAGACCGGAATCTCTGAGGGCTTGCCGGGCTGCGAGCCGGCCGGACGTGGCGTTGTTGCCTGCGCCGGGCCAGGTCGCGGCACCGGTCAGGTACAGGCCGGGGATCGCCGTACGGTAGCCGCTGTGCCCGTACATCGGCCGGAAGCAGAAGTTCTGGAAGAGGTGGTGGCTGCCGGCGACACTGTCGCCGCCGACCAGATTCGGATCAGCCTCTTCGAGATCCTGAGGGGTGTAGACGGTCGTCCCGACGATCCGTGACGTGCTACCGGGGGCGTACCGCTCGAGCTTGCGCAGTACGCGGTCGGTCATCGGTTCGGCCGCTTCGGGCCAGCGGGTGTGCCGGATGCTCCCGGCCGCGTCCCCGGAGATGACCGAGGGCAGGGTGCGGACCTGGATCCAGACGACGTGGCGGCCCGCCAGGGTCCGAGTCGGGTCGACCGCGGACGTCTGTCCGACGACGAGCAGCGGTTCCACGGGCAGGAGCCCTGCCTGGGACTCGGCATAGGTGCGTGCGAGATCATCGACGTACGGTGCCACGTGCACGTACCCGAAGCCGGACAGCTCGTCTCCCGCCTCCCAGGGCAGGGGACCGTCGAGAGCGAGGTGCACCATCATGGTGCCGGGGCCGTACCGGTAACGGCATGCATGGCGACGCACCTGGGCAGGCACCTGCTCGCCTCTCAGCAGCCGCTGGTACAGGATGGCCGGCCCGACGTTCGCGATGACGGCGCGACGTGCTGCCAGTGTGTCGCCGTCGGTGCAGCGCACACCGACGGCTCGGCCGCCGTGGCACAGTACACGGTCCACCTCCGCACCGGTGTGGACCTGGCCACCGTACTCCGTCAGCAGGGCGGCGAGTGCCCGAGGCAGCCGCTGCGCGCCGCCCTCGACCACGGACATGCCGTTCTCCATGTCGGCGAACAGCTCCAGCAGCGGGAACATCGCGCCACCGGACACGTCTGGACCGAAGTCCAGGTGCATGCCCCAGCACGCCGCCATGGTCCGCGCCTCTCTGGTCGCGAACCAGGTCTCGCCCAGCTCCCGGGTACTCATCAACAGCGTGCGGGTGAGTTCTGCCGCGCCGCGCAGGCCACGGTGGCGCAGCAGGCCCAGCACCTGTCGGACGGCCGCATTCGAGGGCACGGCACTTCCGTAAAGGCCGAACAGGTACGGTGCGAATCGCTTGTACTGCTGGTAGAGGCCCGCGAACCCTTCGGCATCCCCGGCGTTGTGTGCCGCCAACTGCCCGAGGGTGCGTTCGTAGTCGGAGTGGACGCGCAGGCTCAGCCCGTCCGGGAAGGCGTTGGCATAGGGGCGCTCGGTGGTGCGGAAGCGCAGTCCGTGGCGGGACAGGCCGGGTGCGAAGTCGGCGTACGCCTGAGATGCGAGGAAGAGGTTCTGGTTGGTGGAGTACAGGTCGTGCACGAAACCGGGAACGGTGACCTCACCGCCCGCGATGGCGCCACCCACCGCGTGGTTGCGCTCCAGCACGGCCACCGACCACCCTGCCCGAGCCAGGTACAACGCCGCGACGAGCCCGTTGTGGCCGCCGCCGACGACGACCGCATCGTAGGCGCCTGCTTCGGTCATCGGCCGTGCCGCCCGCCGAGCCTCGTGCCGCGGCAGGAGACGAACCGTTCAGTGACCGTGTCCGGGACACGGACAGCGCCGGGCGCGGTCCGCACCCCCGTCTCGGCCCAGCCCGTTGTTGCCGACGCCTGGGCGTCCTTCCCAGTGTCCATATGCGTCCACGATCGGATGCGTCGCTGCCGTTGTCTTCGGCGGCCCCTCATGCCATGTTCCCTCCCGTTTCGCCGGGCCGCGACACCACCGCCGGGCCGCGGCACCACCGAGGCTCGCCCGATCATGCCGACCAGGTCGGACGACGCCGGGATCACGTCGTCACGCGCCGAGGGGCCGTGCCGAGACGCGGCCCGGCTCATGGGGCGCGCAGGCCGGCCAGAACGATGTCCAGGTACGGGGCGCCCGTGGCATGGTCGCGGACGAGCGTGGTGGGCAAGGCGCCGACGAGGGCGAGGACTTCCTGCGCGGTGACGTCCGGGCGGATCGCGCCGCCGCGTTGGCCGGCGGTGAGGAGATCGGCGAAGGCTGCGCGCATGGGGGCGCAGGCGGCGGCCACCGGCGAGTCCGGGTCGTCCAGCGACTTGCCGATCTGCGCGCTCATACCGCCGTAGCGACGCCCGCTGCGGTAGTACAGGCGCAGCCAGTCCGCGACGACGGCGGCGGCTTCGTCCGGGGGCCGTGGCGTGTTCGTCGCGGTCAGCTGCTCGGTGTACGCGCGGGCGCGCGTCCGCAGGTCGGCGAGCTGGTCGTCGATCAGCACGGCGAAGAGGTGTTCGCGAGTGGGGAAGTTGCGGTAGAGGGTGGCGCGGCCGACGCCGGCGCGGCGGGCCACCTCGTCGAAGGGGGCGTCGATCCCTCCGGAGGTGAAGACCTCGCGGCCCGCCTCCAGCAGAGCGGCGTAATTGCGCCGGGCGTCCGCCCGGCGTCCCCGTCCGGTGGCTGCGTCGGACCCCGCTCCGGCACGTGCGCCGCTCGTACCGGCGGTGCCCGCCGTGCCCGCCGCGCCTGCCGTGCCGTCCTCCGCCGCGCCGTCCGCCGCTCTCCCCGTCGCCTTCGCCATGACCGGGAGCCTAAGTGGAACCGGACACGCTGTCCAGTTATGCTCCGTCCAAGAAAACGGACACCGCGTCCACTTTGGTGTGGGCGCCTCACATCCCAGGAAGGTGGGACGTGGCATGCAACGCATCTGGCACATGGGCCTCGCCGTCCCCGACCTCGAAGCGGCCAAGCAGCAGCTCGGCGAACTCTTCGAGCTGAGCTGGCGGCCGGTCGTCACACGCTCGCTCACCGTCTCCGGCGCAGACGGCGCCGCACGGAAAGTGGACGTCCGCGTGACGTTCTCCATGGGCGGCCCGTTCGCCATCGAGATCTGGCAGGGGATACCGGGCACGCCCCTGGCCGTCCCCGAGACCGGCTGGCTGCATCATCTCGGTTACTGGGCAGCCGACCACGCCGCCGAGCGGGCCCGCCTGGAGCGGCTCGGCTACCCGCCGTTCCTGCGCGGAGACGCCGGCCTCACGGTGAACCGCGGCCCCGGCGGCCTTGGCCTCGAACCGTGCGACCTCGGACGCGACCAGCCCTATCTTCGCGACCTCTACCCACCGGACTCGCCGTTCCACGGCGAGCCCGTCCTCCCGATGGCCAGCGCCGGTGCCGGCGCCGAGGCCGAAGGCGGTGCCGGTGCCGGTGCCGAGGCCGAAGGCGGTGCGCTGGTATGAGGATCTCCGTCATCGGAGCGGGGAGCATCGGCGGGACCCTGGCGCTGCGTTGGGCTCGGCTCGGCCATGAGGTGCGGCTCGCCAACTCCCGCGGACCGGGGACGCTGGCCGGGCTGGTCGCGGGCACGTCCGTGGCCGCATCACGGATCGAGGAGGTGGCGACGGGAGCGGAAGCGGTCGTCCTCAGCATCCCGTTCGGCGCGGTGGCCGCGCTGCCGGGCGAGGTCGTGGCGTCGTTCCCGGCAGGCGCGGTCGTGGTCGACACCGGCAACTACGTGCCCCATAGGCGGGACACCGTGATCGACGCGATCGAGGCCGGTCAGGTGGAGAGCATGTGGGTCGCTGAGCAGTTGGGAAGGCCCGTGGTGAAGGCGTTCAACACCATCGGCGCAGCGAGTCTGCGCGACAAGGCACTGCCCGCGGGAGCGCCGGGACGTGTGGCCGCGCCCGTCTGCGCGGACGCCGAGCGCGACCGGCGGGTCTGCTCGTCCCTGGTGGACGATGCGGGCTTCGCACCACTGGACGCCGGGCCCCTCGCCGGCTCCTGGCGTCAGCAGCCAGGCACTCCCGTCTACACGGCCGACCTCCCGCCGGCCGAGGCGGTCGCCGCGCTGGCGGCGGCGCAGCCCGACCACACCACTGCGTGGCGCTCCGCCTGGGCGAGCTGAACCGCTCGGCTGTACGAAGGCCCGGCTCAGCGGCGGCGGCCGCCGCTGCTGAGCCGGACGGCCCTTCCGGGACGGAGGCGACTCCCCGACGTCTCCGGCTCGGAGATCGGTCAGTCGATGCAGAACTCGTTGCCCTCGATGTCCTGCATCGGGATGCACGCATCATTGCCGTCGTACAGCGTCTGCACGTGTACCGCGCCGAGCGGGACCAGTCGTGCGCATTCGGCCTCGAGTGCGGCGAGGCGCTCTTCACCCACGAGTCCGGTGCCGACCCGCACATCAAGATGCACCCGGTTCTTGGCGGCCTTCCCTTCGGGGACGCGCTGGAAGTACAGGCGCGGGCCCACTCCTGAGGGATCGACGCAGGCGAACCATGAATCCCGCTGCTCGGCTGGCTGCGAACGCTGGAACTCGTCCCAAGTGGCGAACCCCTCCGGTGGCGGCGGTACGACGTACCCCAGCACCTCGCACCAGAAGCGGGCGAGGCGCTCAGGTTCCGCGCAGTCGAAGGTGACCTGGAACTTCTTGATCGCTGGCATCGGCGCACCATAGCAGGGGACTTGCCGCCGAGCGGGGCCGCCGCCACCCGTCGCGCCCCGAGCCATCTGCGATGCGAGTGATCGAACCGGACCGTACGCGAGGACGATGCGACCGTGGCGGCGGAGGCCACCCATGGTCCTCGTCCGCAGAGCTGATCGGTCGGCTCAGCGGACCCGGTCGTAGACGAGGGCCAGCGTGCCGTGCTCGCCCGCGGCCTGACTGACGAGCGTCCACTGCCCGGCGGGCAGACCGTCGTCGAAGAGGCGGGGCCCGCCGCCGAGGAAGACCGGGAAGACCGTGAGCGCCAGCCGGTCGACCTTGTCGGCCGCCAGCAGCGCCTTGATGACGCTCGCGCTGGAGAGCACGAGAATGTCACCGCCTTCGGTTGCCTTCAGGTCCCCGACCACCTCGGCGGCCGGCTTGTCGACGATCGTCGCCCGCTCCCACGGCGCCTGGTCGAGGGTCGAGGAGAGAACCACCTTGTCGGTGTCGACGAGCCACTTGGCGAAGCCCTCGTCGCGCGGGTCGGCGCCCTCCATACCGATGACGGTGGGCCAGAAACCGAGGAATCCCTCGGCGTTGACCCGCCCGAGCAGGGCCGTCGTGGCCGACTGCCAGAGGCTCGTCAGGTGGTCGCGGGCGACGTCTGAGACGGCGTACGGCATCACCCAGCTCATGTCCAGCGGGTTGTCCGGCGCGGCGTAGTGGCCGTCGAGGGAGAGGGCCAGGTTGGTGACGACTCTGCGGCCGGCGGTCTGCTCTGTCATGTCATGCTCCTCGTGTCGGTGCTGTCGGTGTCGTGCGCGTCCGCGGTGAGGGTCGCGGCGAGAGTCGTGGCGAGCTTGTCCAGGCTCTGGCCGTAGCCGATCTCGATGCCGGCGATGAAGTCCGCGGAGTCGATCGTGCTGTTCGTGATGCGCCAGTGGACGTCGAGGTCTGATCCCGTGCCGGTGGGCCGGAGGTCCATGTCGACGTGGGCGGTGAAGGCGGGGCGGCCGTCGGGAAGCAGCGGGGAGAGCCGGTAGGCGAGGCGCTCACCGGGGCGTACGTCGTCGACGACTCCCTCCGCCCGGCCGGCGACCAGGTGGGAACCATCGGCGTCTTCGGCGTCGCGGTACTCCTGGACGATCCGCCCGCCGGGTCGCGCCTCGAAGACGAGCTCGGAGACGCGGAGGTCCTCGGGAGTCCACCAGTGTGCGAGCAGGACGGCCTCGGTCAGGTGGCGCCAGACCACCTCGGGGCGCCCCGTCAGCGACCGGTGGAATGTGAACGAGCGGTCGTCGGCCCATCCCGGCTCCTTCGCGGCGAGCCGCTCCGCGTGAAGGCCGCGCTCGTAGCGGTCGTACGTCGCCTGCGGGCCGCCGACCTGATCTGCGGTGTCGGCGATACGGCTGAGCGCGGCCGCCAGCTCCCGCAGGGGGCCGGGCCGGAGTGCGTAGATGCGGCGCTGCCCGGTGCGCTGGGAGGTCACGGCACCGGCGCGTTCAAGGGTCTGCAGGTGCTTGGTCGTCTGCGGCTGGCGCGCCTCGGCGAGCTGGGCGAGCACGCCGACCGGGCGGGGCCGCTCGGCCAGCAGGTTGACGAGCCGCCAACGGGCCGGGTCGGCCAGTGCGGCGAGGAGTGCGTCCATGAAGGCGAGTATTCCTCACGACGAATATTCGTGTCAAGGAATAATCGGGTTCCGCCTTGCAGTCCAGTAGCACGTCGATACCGGTGGGCCGGGCGAAGCGGCGCACGTTGGAGCGATCCAGCCGTGGTCAACGGGCGACGGCTCCCAGGGACTTGCCCTTGGCCGGCCGTTCCTGCACCGCGGCGTAGCGATCTCGGTACGGGCGACCGAGCGCCGCGGGCGGTCGAAGCAGCCACAGGTTGCGGCCCGAGGGTCGAACGGCTTCGCGCGGTCGGCCCGGGTCGGCTCGGAGACCTTGGCCCGCTCAGAAGTCGTAGCAGACGTAGGCGCCCTCCGGCCCGCGGGCGATCCGGTCGGAGCTCCAGCAGTGAAGCATCGGCCCGACGCGGTACACGGCGGCGCCACCGGCCAGCAGGACGAGGACGGCGAGTACGGCGGTCACGATCCGCATGGCGGTCATGCGCCGCACGAGCCACCACGCCCCGGCGACCGCAAGCGTCCCGAGCCCCAGCATGACCGCGGACATCGGGGCGGTGTTGTTCTGGATCCCGGGAAAGCGGTCCGGCTGCGTGACGCGTTGGACGGCGGCGAGGGCGAAGAAGAACAGCAGCAGCCCCAGCAGCAACAGTGCGACGGAGCCGGCGCCACGGCCGACGGCCCGGCCCCGGCTCCGCGGGCCTCCGGGCGCCTTGGTGGCATCCGCGCGCACGAGCCACCGGTCCAGGACCGCCCGCAGCCGGTCCACGTCCTCCGGGTCCGTCACGGCCCGCTTGGGCAGGACGACGAAACCGACGGCGGACTTGTCGGCGCTGAGAAGCACGAACAACTCCGGCGTCTCGACATAGCGCGAGTAGAGGTGCCAGTCGAGGCCGGCCGAGCTGTGCGCGGTGGTGAGCCGGACCCCGGCGTCGTCGACCGTCCCCCTGATGTCCCCCTGCCGTTCGGCGAGCCGGTGGAGGCGGCGCGCCTGCAACCACGGCACCGCGGTCATGAAGGCGACGAAGACCATCACCCCCGTATACAGCGGCCACGGTGTGTCGCGGTCGCCGGAGCCGGCCGCCGAGAGCAGGGCGCCGACGATCGCGACCGCCACCGCCCAGAGCAGCAGCCCGCGCTGGAAGCGTCCCGCGCCGGTGCTCCTCACGCGTGCCCGCAGCGCGGACGCCAATTCGCCAACGGTCGGCCGGTAGGCCAGCTCCACCGGCCTCTCAGCCACAGCATCCGCTTCCCTGCCCTCGGCCAAGTCCCCTCCCCGGTTCGGTGATCAACCGGATGGTAGAGGCTCTCCCAGCCACTTCGGCGACACTGTCCACGGCGGGCGCGGTCACGCGGGGATGAAGCTCGGCCACCAGGGCGGGACGTCAGCCGGGCACACGGGGGCGGGGTAGGACGGGGGCGAGGAACACCAGAGTCACGCCGTTGGCTGCCGCATCGATGCCGATGTCGCGAGCGGCCCATGCCCTACCCAGCCCTTGGTTGCTCCACAGTTGCTCTACCTATCGATATTCGATAGATTCCCATCGCAAGTCGATGGAAGGATGGGTCATGGGAAAGCTGGCAGTGCGTGCGCTGCGCGCCGTGCTCGTGGTGGTGCTGGTCGGCACCGTGTTCGTACAGGCATCGATGGTGTGGGCGATGGCCACCCACGAGGAGGAGGGGTCGCTCCCGCTGACCCCGCTGCGCGTGATCACGATCCTGGGCATGGCGTCGGCCCAGGTCACCGTGGTCTGCGTAGGGCGGCTGGTGACGATGGTGCGACGCGGAACCGTGTTCTCCCACGCCGCCTTCCGGTACGTGGACGGCGTGATCGGCGCGATCGTGGCGGCCGCCCTCATGTGGTTCGCGGTCACCGCCATCAACGCGCCCGGGCAACGGGACGACCCGGGCGTCACCCTCATCATGGGCGGTATCGGTGTCGCCATCCTGGGGGTCGCGCTCATCGTGCTCGTGCTGCGGATGCTGCTCGCCCAGGCCGTCGCGCGCGACGTCGAAGCGGCCCGGATGCAGGCCGAGTTGGACGAGGTGATCTGATGGCGATCGTCGTCGACATCGACGTGATGCTGGCCCGGCGGAAGATGTCCGTGGGCGAGCTCGCGGAGCGCGTAGGGATCACACCCGCCAACCTGGCGGTACTCAAGAACGGCCGCGCCAAGGCGGTGCGCTTCGCGACCCTCGCCGCGCTCTGCGAGGCGCTCAAGTGCCAGCCGGGCGACCTGCTGCGCTGGGAGCCCGAGGACGCCGCGAACGGATGACGATCACCATGTTCGGGCTCCGGGCCGAATAGGTGATGCCCACCAAGTCGGCGGGCCAATAGGGTTGCGCCCATGCCGATGACCGCCGCCTCGCCCTCGTCCGCATATCCCCCGCTGAACGTGCAGGTGCACACACCCCGTCTGTCCTTGCTGGGGGCGACAGATGAGCTTCTGGAGCGCCTGGTCCCGACGGTTCGCAAGGGCGTGGTCACGCGGCCTCCGTGGCCCTTCGACGATCCGATGTCCCTCTATGACGACAATCCGGAGCGCGAGTGGGGCTGGCTTCAGGGGGTGTGGCGTGGCCGCGGCCGGGTCAGCGCGAGCTTTTGGCGTCTGTACTTCGTCGTGGTCGTCGACGGTGAGCCGGTGGGCATGCAGGATCTGATCGCCACCGACTTCACCGCGTTCGGTACGGTCACCACCTTCTCCTGGCTCAGTCCGGACGTGCGGGGCGGCGGCTTGGGCAAGGAGATGCGGCAGGCGGTGCTGCATCTGGCCTTCGACGGGCTGGGGGCCCGCGAGGCGGGCAGCGATGCCTTCTTCGACAACCACGCCTCGAACCGCGTCTCCCAGGCTCTGGGGTATGTGCCGAACGGCGTCACCTGGGACACCCGCCGCGGCGAGCCGGCGGAGATCAGACAATGGAGGCTGACCCGCGAGCAGTGGATCGAGCGGCGGCGCGAGGACATCGAACTCGTCGCCGTCGGTGACTGTTTGCCGGTCCTCGGGATCGACCCTCCGACAGCCGGCTGATCATCAAGCGGTGATCTCCTTCTTGCCCGCGGCAGGCTCGGGATGTAATCGAGGACGCTGTACGCGATTACCATCGGCGTATGACCGATCCGAATCCGATCATCTGGTTGCGGCGGGAGAGAGGGGCGCGCGGACCGGCTCCGGCCTACAGCCGTGAGCGCATCGCCGAGGTGGCGATCACGCTGGCGGACAGCGAGGGCATCGAGGCGGTGACGATGCGGCGCATCGCCAAGGAGCTGGGCACCGGCGCGATGACGCTCTACCGCTATCTGCCGAACAAGGAAGACCTGTACGCCGTGGTGATCGACCAGGCCCTCGGTTTCGAAGCGCAGGAGCCGACCGGTGACGTGCGTGCGGATCTGGCCACGTTCGCCCGCCGGTACCGGGAGACGTTGCGCCGGCACCCCTGGCTTGCGCACGCCATGGCCGGCAGGCCGATCATGGGCCCCAACATGCTCCGTGCCAACGAGCGCGACCTCGCTCTCGTCGACGGCCGCGGACTGAGCATCGACGACATGGTCCACGTCGTGAACCTCATCCGGCACTGGGTCACAGGTGCCGGCCAGGCCGAGACGGCGGAGCGGGAAGCGGCCTTGCGCTCCGGAGAGGATCGCAAGGCCTGGCAGGAGCGGATGGGGCCCTATATGACCGAACTGTTGGCCACCGGCCGCTTTCCCTACCTGGAGCGGTTGGTGCACGAGGCGCGGCACGGCGGCCACGACGAGCAGTTCGAGGCCGGCCTCGCCATCTTGCTGGACGGCGTCGAGGCCCGTTTCCCGGCCCTGTCCCGCCCCCCGGGGAACGAGCGGCCCGAGCGCTCCTGATGAACCGCTCCGGGGCGCGGGTTCACAGGCCGGCGCGGGCGAAGCGCCGTACCGAGAGCGGGACGAAGACCACCAGGAGCAGCGCGGCCCACAGCAGGGTCGCGGTCAGCGGGTGGGTGAGCGGCCAGGAGCCGTCCGCGGCAGGCACCCCGGGATTGCCGAACAGCTGCCGGCACGCGGCGACCGCGGCACTGATCGGGTTCCACTCGCAGAGCGCCCGCAGCCAGGCAGGCATGCCGTCCGTCGGCACGAACGCGTTGGACAGCATGCTGAGAGGCAGGGTGAGGGGCGACAGCGAGTCGGCCGTCTGCTCCGACGACAACAGCAGCCCCAGGTACGTACCGACCCAGGACATGGTGTAGCGGAAGAGGAGCAGGACACCGACCGCGGCCACGGCGCGGCCGAGGCCTTCGTGCGCGCGCCAGCCGATGGCCAGCCCGCAGGCCAGCAGGACGACCAGTCCGAACAGTCCCGTGACGGCGTCCGCGCCCGTCTGGCCGACAGGCACCGCCATGCGGGACGCGGGCATCGAGCGCAGCCGGTCGGTCACCCCGCGGCTCTGGTCGGCGGCGACGTCCACCATCGCCGAGGACAGCGCGAACATGCCGGTCATCACGAACAGGCCGGGCATGAGGTACTCGCGGTAGTTCCCGCCGCCGGGTACTTGGATGGCGCTGCCGAAGACGTAGCCGAAGAGGACGACCATGACGGCGGGAACCACCAGCATCGCGACGAGGGTGCCGGGCTGATGCCGCAGTTGGAGGAGCTTGCGCTCGACCAGGGTGAGACTGTCCGCCAGGACGATCACGCTGCCGCCTCCTGCTTCCCGCGCTGTTCGGGCCCTTCTCCGGTCCGCCGTTCCGCGAGGTCCTCCGCGGGGCGGCCGGTGAGAGTGAGGAATACGTCGTCGAGGCTGGGCCTGCGGACCCCGACGTCCTGAATCGCCACCCCTGCCGCGTCGAGTTCGCGCACGATCCGCGGCACCGACGGCGCCTCGCCGTGCACGCCCGTGACGATGCGCAGACCTTCGGTCCGCGGCCGGCCTCCGGTCATCCGCCCGAGGACGGCCACGGCCTCCCCGAGGTCGTCCTCGCGGCCCACCTCGACATCGATGTGACCGCCGATCCCGGTCTTGAGCTGGGCCGGGGCGCCTTCAGCGATCACCCGCCCGCGGTCGATCACGGCCACGGCCGAGGCGAGCCGGTCGGCCTCCTCGAGGTACTGGGTGGTGAGCAGCACGGTCGTGCCGGCCGCGACCACCTCGCGCACGATGGCCCAGATCTCCAGACGGCTGCGCGGGTCGAGTCCGGTGGTGGGCTCGTCCAGGAAGAGGACGGACGGCGCGCGCAGCAGGCTCGCGATCAGGTCGATGCGCCGCCGCATGCCGCCGGAGTAGGTGCTGACCAGCCGGTCGGCTGCCTCGGTGAGCTCGAACCGCTCCAGCAACTCGTCGGCGCGCCGGCGGGCGCCGGGCCGGCCCAGCCGGGCCAGTCGGCCGAAGACCCGCAGGTTCTCGCGGCCGGTCAGTTTCTCGTCCATGGCCGCGTGCTGCCCGGCCAGCCCGATGGCTTCGCGGACCTTGCCCGGGTGTTCCCCCACGTCGAAGCCGGCGACGGTGGCCCGCCCGGCCGTGGGGCGGGTCAGGGTGCTGAGAATCCGGACGGCGGTGCTCTTGCCCGCGCCGTTCGGACCGAGCAGCCCGTAGACGGTGCCGGGCGGAACGGCCAGGTCCAGGCCGGTCAGCGCTTCGACGTTACCGAAGCGTTTCCGCAGGCCCTGGGCCGACACGATGGGTGAATCCACGTCTCCTCCACTTCGCCGATAAAGCGAGTACGTCGTACGCGGTATTACTGTACGTAAGCGAGTACGTTGTACGCAACTCGTTGAGCGGAGCGTGCGGCTTTCTACGGCATTCGAGGTCGCCGACGCCGACCACCCGGGGAGGGCCGGCAGCATTCCGGCAGCAGGCTCCGGAGGGGCCCCAGAAAGCCCTCCAGAGGGCCTCCCGATGTGAGGCCACCCATAGGAGCCAGATCACATCCGAAGGAGCGTCGTAGGAACAGACCGCACTTCACCAGTGCAGAGGCTCCCATAACGGCACATTCTGGACATCTCTCCGATGTCGGGTAGTACGTCACACCTTTGCACCCCACCCCGGCCCCGGCTAAACATGGTCGTCGTTGCACGGCAACCGGGCAGGACGGAACCCCACCGACCGCCCCCGGACCGGAGCAGCACCGGGGCCCCGCCCCCGTGCCACCGCCACGACAGTGGCCGGCACCCTGACGACGACCCCCCACCGGAGAGTTCCTTGCGCATGACGAT
>NZ_JBEXZD010000113.1:0-26930 GCF_040628575.1 Streptomyces sp. NPDC006393 | reverse complement strand
CGCCCACCGAGGTGCTCGCCCAGCAGCACCACCGGTCGGTCACCGAGATGATGGGCGAGCTGGCCGAGGGAGGAATGCTGGGCGGGGCCGAGCGCGCCACCAAGGTGGTGCTGCTCACCGGCTCCATGGGCGCGGCGGCCCGCCGTCAGGCACTGCTCGACCTGGCCACCGGCGAGGCCGGCATCGTGATCGGCACCCACGCCCTGATCGAGGACAAGGTCCAGTTCCACGATCTCGGGCTGGTCGTGGTCGACGAGCAGCACCGCTTCGGCGTCGAGCAGCGCGACGCGCTGCGCGGCAAGGGCAAGCAGCCCCCGCACCTGCTGGTGATGACCGCCACCCCGATTCCGCGCACGGTGGCGATGACGGTCTTCGGCGACCTGGAGACCTCCGTCCTCGACCAGCTCCCGGCCGGGCGCTCGCCCATCGCCAGCCATGTCGTCCCGGCCGCCGACAAGCCCCACTTCCTGGCCCGGGCCTGGGAGCGGGTGCGCGAGGAGGCAGGGAAGGGCCATCAGGCGTACGTCGTCTGCCCGCGCATCGGCGACGACGTCGACGAGGCGGGCGACCAGAAGAAGGCCGGCAAGAAGCAGTCCGCGGAGGACGAGGCGGAGAAGCGCCCGCCGCTCGCCGTCCTCGACGTGGCCGAGCAGCTCGCCCGCGGACCGCTCCAGGGCCTCGGGGTGGAGGTGCTGCACGGCAGGATGCAGCCCGACGACAAGGACGCCGTCATGCGCCGTTTCGCCGCCGGCGAGACGGACGTCCTGGTCGCCACGACCGTCATCGAGGTCGGCGTCAACGTCCCGAACGCCACCGTGATGGTGATCATGGACGCCGACCGCTTCGGCGTCTCCCAGCTCCACCAGCTGCGCGGCCGGGTCGGCCGGGGCTCGGCGCCCGGCCTGTGTCTGCTGGTCACCGAGATGCCCGAGGCGAGCGCCGCCCGAGGGCGGCTGAACGCGGTGGCCGACACCCTGGACGGCTTCGAACTCTCCCGCATCGACCTCGAACAGCGGCGCGAGGGCGACGTGCTGGGCCAGGCCCAGTCCGGCGCCCGCTCCTCCCTGCGGGTCCTCGCGGTCATCGAGGACGAGGAGATCATCGCCGAGGCCAGACAGGAGGCGGCGGCGGTCGTGGCCGCCGATCCGGAGCTGGAGCACCTGCCCGGCCTGCGCACGGCCCTGGAGGCCCTGCTGGACGACGAGAGGGAGCAGTACTTGGAGAAGGGCTGAGAAGGGCTGACAGACTGGAAGCAGTCACACCCCGCGTGCGAGGCACGCCCGCGTGCAGTGGACCCTGCGTGCGGTGCCCCGCGTACAGAGCGACAAGGACCCAAGGACATGACCCGCGTGATCGCCGGCCGGGCCGGCGGACGCCGTCTCGCCGTACCCCCGGGCCACGGGACCCGCCCCACCTCCGACCGGGCCCGCGAGGGCCTGTTCTCCACCTGGCAGTCCCTCCTCGGCGGCCCGCTCGACGGCGAACGCGTCCTCGACCTGTACGCCGGCTCGGGCGCCGTGGGCCTGGAGGCGCTCTCCCGCGGTGCCGGGCACACCCTGCTCGTCGACGCCGACGCCCGCGCGGTGCGCACCCTGAGGGAGAACGTGAAGTCCCTCGGCCTGCCCGGCGCGGAGGTACGGGCGGGCAAGGCACGGCAGATCGTCCAGGCGCCGCCGCCGGGTGAGCCGTACGACATCGTCTTCCTCGACCCGCCCTACGCCGTCTCCGACGACGATCTTCGGGAGATTCTGCTCACACTCCGCTCGGAGGGGTGGCTGGCGGCGGAAGCCCTCGTCACCGTGGAGCGCAGCACCAGAGGCGGCGAATTCCGGTGGCCGCCGGGGTTCGACGCGATCCGGGCCCGTCGCTACGGCGAGGGAACGTTTTGGTACGGTCGCGCCGCCTCTACGTGCGAAGACGCACGATGACCGGACCGGAGAGCGAGGGATCTCAAGTGCGCCGCGCCGTATGCCCCGGGTCGTTCGACCCGATCACCAACGGACACCTCGACATCATCGCCCGGGCCTCCCGCCTGTACGACGAGGTCTACGTGGCGGTGATGATCAACCAGTCCAAGAAGGGCCTGTTCGAGATCGAGGAGCGCATCGACCTCATCCGCCAGGTCACCGCCGAGTACGGCAACGTCCGGGTCGAGTCCTTCCACGGCCTCCTGGTCGACTTCTGCAAGCAGCGCGACATCCCCGCCATCGTCAAGGGCCTGCGCGCGGTCAGCGACTTCGACTACGAGCTCCAGATGGCCCAGATGAACAACGGCCTCACGGGCGTGGAGACGCTCTTCGTGCCCACCAACCCCACCTACAGCTTCCTGTCGTCCTCCCTGGTCAAGGAGGTCGCGGCCTGGGGCGGCGACGTCTCCCACCTGGTGCCGCCGCAGGTCCTCGACGCCCTCACCGGGCGGCTGCGGAAGGACTGACCTCCTGACTGGCCGTCACCCGGTGTCCGGCGGCCGTCCCATGGTCGTACAGTCGTCCCGTCCGTCTCCAACACATCGGCAGAGAGTGGCGAGCACACCGTGGACGTGCAGAAGAAGCTCGACGAGATCGTGGCCACGGTCTCCGGCGCCCGGTCCATGCCCATGTCGGCGTCCTGTGTGGTCAACCGGGCCGAGCTGCTCGCGATGCTCGAAGAGGTGCGCCAGGCGCTGCCCGGCTCGCTCGCCCAGGCGCAGGAGCTGATCGGCGACCGGGAGCAGATGGTCGAGGAGGCCCGGCGCGAGGCCGAGCGGATCATCGAGTCCGCGCACGCCGAGCGCGGCTCGCTCATCTCCGACACCGAGGTGGCCCGCCGCTCCCAGGCCGAGGCCGACCGGATCCTCTCCGAGGCCCGCAAGGAGTCCGAGGAGGTCCGTGCCGAGGCCGACGACTACGTCGACTCCAAACTCGCCAACTTCGAGGTGGTCCTCACCAAGACCCTCGGCTCGGTCGGCCGCGGCCGCGAGAAGCTGCTGGGCACCGGCCCCGGCCTCGACGAGGAGGGCTACGAGGACGAGGACGCCCCCGAGCGCAGCCACGACCCGGAGACCCTGCGCCGCGACGCCGACGCCTACGTCGACGCCAAGCTGGGCGCCTTCGAGGCGGTCCTGGCCAAGACCCTGGAGGCCGTCGGCCGCGGCCGGCAGAAGCTGCACGGCCGGATCGCCACCGACGACCTCGGCGCCCTCGCCGACGACACCACCACCGTCCAGCACTCCAGCGACGCCGACTACCTCGCCGACCTCGCGGCCCTCGCCGACGCCCCGGCGACGCCGGCCGCCGCGCCCGCCGAGCGGCCCGCCCAGCCCCAGCAGCCACCGCAGCCGGCGTACGAGCCGCAGCCGGCCTACGGCTACCAGCAGGCCGCGCAGGCCGACCCGTACGGCGAGAGCGACCCGTACGGCGGCTACCAGCAGGGCTACGGCGGACCACAGGACCCGTACGGCTACCAGCAGGCCGATCCGTATGCCTCCGCCTCCTCCTACGCTCAGGCGGGAGGCGCCCCCTTCCAGGGCTACGACGACCAGGGCTACGACGCCGGGACGGGCGCCTACGACCCGAACCAGGCCCAGCACCAGCAGATGCACCAGCCCCACCAGCCCCACCAGCCCCAGCAGTCCCAGCAGGGCTATGCCCTCGACGAGACCAGCCTCTTCGACACCAGCATGATCAGCGCCGAGCAGCTGAGGGCCTACGAGCAGGGGCGCGGCCTCTAGGGGGTGTCTCGCCGATCAGGCCGGGCTCGCGGTGGCCGGCACCGCACCTCGGGGCGTTGTCGTCGGTCGCAGATGCTCCGCATCGACTCCCTCCTCCGCCTTGCGATGCTTCCCCACTGCCTGAACGGCGTGGGAACGGGGCACCGGATTGGGCCGAGAGCGAAAGGTCCAGTATCCTGGCTCTTCGGTCGCGCGTGCGCTTGCGCTGCCCACGTAGACGTCCGCGATCAGCGCTGCCCGGGAACACCACCCAGGCGGCGTCCCTCCGAGTTCGGAAACCGAAAGCAGGAATGGCTCACAACGCCCACCTCGACCACCGCAACCCTCTCGTGTTCGACACGCATGAGCTGGGCCGGCGTCCGGGTGCGCTGCAGCGCCTGACCCGTACGGTCCCCGCTCCCACGGACCTCGGTCTCACGGGAGTGATCGGCGTGCCGGAAGGCGCCCCGGTCGAGCTCGAACTCCGGCTCGAGTCGGTCATGGAAGGTGTGCTCGTCACAGGCACCGCCCGTGCACAGGCCGAGGGGGAGTGCGTAAGGTGTCTGGAGCCGGTCGAGCTGGAGCTCGAAGCGGACTTCCAGGAGATGTTCTCGTACCCTGACGCCGACGACCGGGGCCGCGTGATCGCGGAACCGGGCGACGACGCCGAGGACGACGAGGACAGGCTCTTCCTCGAGGACGGACTCTTCGACCTCGAACCTCTGCTGCGCGATGCGGTGGTGCTCGCACTGCCGATGCAGCCGGTGTGCCGGGAGGACTGCCCGGGTCTGTGCTCCGAGTGCGGAGCACGGCTCGCGGACGACCCGGACCACCACCACGACGCCGTCGACATCCGTTGGGCGGCATTGCAGGGACTCGCCGGCACCATGTCGGACGGCGAGAAGGACGAGATGAGCGGCGCCGAACCTGGCGTCGACGAGAAGCAGGAGAAGTAGCCGTGGCTGTTCCGAAGCGGAAGATGTCGCGCAGCAACACGCGCCACCGCCGGTCGCAGTGGAAGGCTGCGGTCCCCACCCTGGTTGCGTGCGAGCGCTGCCACGAGCCCAAGCAGCAGCACATCGCGTGCCCGTCTTGCGGCACCTACAACAAGCGCCAGGTCCTCGAGGTCTGAGCGGCTGGTGAGAGGCACCGTGTCCACTGCCAAGAAGGCGGAAGGCGCCGAAGCCACCACTCCCCGCCGACGCGGGAGTGCTCCGTCGGACAACACGGCCTCGTCCCACACGCTTCTGGAAGGGCGGCTCGGGTACAAGCTCGAGTCCGCCCTTCTGGTGCGCGCGCTCACCCACCGTTCCTACGCGTACGAGAACGGCGGCCTGCCGACGAACGAGCGGCTGGAGTTCCTCGGTGACTCCGTCCTCGGTCTCGTCGTCACGGACACGCTGTACCGCACCCACCCCGACCTGCCCGAGGGCCAGCTGGCCAAGCTGCGGGCCGCGGTGGTCAACTCGCGTGCGCTGGCGGAAGTGGGGCGCGGACTCGACCTGGGTGCCTTCATCCGGCTCGGCCGCGGTGAAGAGGGCACGGGCGGCCGGGACAAGGCGTCCATCCTCGCCGACACCCTGGAAGCGGTGATCGGCGCGGTCTATCTCGACCAGGGCCTCGACGCGGCGTCCGAGCTGGTGCACCGGCTCTTCGACCCGCTGATCGAGAAGTCCTCCAACCTCGGAGCCGGCCTGGACTGGAAGACGTCCCTCCAGGAGCTCACCGCGACCGAGGGGCTCGGTGTCCCCGAGTACCTGGTCACGGAGACCGGCCCCGACCACGAGAAGACCTTCACTGCTGCCGCCCGCGTCGGAGGCGTCTCGTACGGCACCGGCACCGGCCGCAGCAAGAAGGAGGCGGAGCAGCAGGCCGCCGAGTCCGCGTGGCGGTCCATCCGGGCCGCGGCGGACGAGCGCGCCAAGGCGGCCCAGGCCGCCGCGACCGCGGAGGCCGCCGAGAACGCCGACGAGGCGCCGACCTCCGCCTGATCCGCCGACTGCCGTGCCGACGGCCACCCGGCCGCCGGCACCGCCCACAGCGCGACCCGAGCGCCCGTCCCCGCCCGGGGCGGGCGCTCGCCGCGCACGCGACAACGCGAGTACGGGGGAGTCATGCCCGAGTTGCCCGAGGTCGAGGTCGTACGGCGTGGCCTGGAGCGGTGGGTCGCCCACCGTGCCGTCGCCGATGTCGACGTGCTGCACCCGCGCGCCGTACGGCGCCATGTGGCCGGCGCCGACGACTTCGCGCACGGCCTGAAGGGCCACCACCTCGGCACCCCCAGCCGCCGCGGCAAGTACCTGTGGCTGCCCCTGGAGGACACCCCGCGGGCGATCCTGGCCCACCTCGGCATGAGCGGCCAGCTCCTGGTCCAGCCGCAGGAGGCGCCCGACGAGAAGCACCTGCGCATCCGGGTCCGCTTCGCCGACGGCCTGGGCAGCGAACTCCGCTTCGTCGACCAGCGCACCTTCGGCGGGCTGTCGCTGCACGACCTCACCCCCGACGGGCTGCCCGACGTCATCGCGCACATCGCCCGCGACCCCCTCGACCCCCTGTTCGACGACGAGGCCTTCCACCGGGCGCTGCGCCGCAAGCGCACCACCATCAAGCGCGCCCTGCTCGACCAGTCGCTGATCAGCGGCGTCGGCAACATCTACGCCGACGAGGCGCTGTGGCGGGCACGCCTGCACTACGAACGCCCCACCGCCGGCCTCACCCGCCCGCGCACGGCCGAACTCCTCAGCCACGTCAGGGACGTGATGAACGCGGCCCTCGCCGTCGGCGGCACCAGCTTCGACAGCCTCTACGTCAACGTCAACGGCGAGTCCGGCTACTTCGACCGCTCCCTCGACGCCTACGGCCGCGAGGGCCTGCCCTGCCGCCGCTGCGCCACCCCGATGCGCCGCCGCCCCTGGATGAACCGTTCCAGCTACTTCTGCCCGAAGTGTCAGCGAGCGCCGCGCGTCGCGTCGTAGCGCTCGCGCGCGGCCAGCACCTCGTCCATCCGGCCCTCCACACAGTGGATGAGGGCCAGGAGGCGCTCGGCGACCTCATGGCCGAGGGGCGTCAGTTCGTAGTCCACGCGGGGCGGGTTCGTCGGCTGGGCCTCGCGGTGCACCAGGCCGTCCCGCTCCAGCGCCTGGAGGGTCTGGGACAGCATCTTCTCGCTCACCCCGTCCACACGGCGGCGCAGTTCGTTGAAGCGGAGGGAACCCTGGTGCAGGGCGCCGACGGTGAGCGCGCCCCAGCGTCCCGTGACATGCTCCAGCGTGCCGCGCGAGGGGCAGGCCTTGGCGAACACGTCGTACGGGAGGTCCTGCTCCCCGGCGCGCTCCTGCGTGTCCTCGGTGCGCTCCTGCGTGCTGCTCATGGCCGAAGCGTACGCGACCACAGCGCTCACCGCGCGGTTGCGCTGACCGGTGGTTAGCTTCCTGCTCCGGGAGTTCACGGGCCGTTCGACGGAGGCAGGCTCTGCTCGGTCCAGATGATCTTGCCGGTGGGTGTGTAGCGGGTGCCCCAGCGGTGGGTCATCTGGGCGATGATGAACAGGCCCCGGCCTCCCTCGTCGTCGCCGGCCGCGTGGCGCAGATTGGGGCTGGTGTGGCCCCTGTCGCAGACCTCGCAGATCAGGGTCCGGTCGCGGATCAGCCGCACCTCGATCGGTCCGCCCACATAGCGGATGGCGTTGGTGACGAGTTCGCTGACGATGAGTTCGGTGGTGAACGCCAGGTCGTCCAGGCCCCAGTCGTCCAGTTGCTTGCCGGTGCCGGTGCGGATGGAGGCGACCGCCGCGGGGTCCGCGGGCAGTTCCCACTGGGCGAGCCGCGCGTGGTCGAGCGTCCGGGTGCGGGCCAGGAGCAGTGTCGCGTCCTCGTCGACCGGTCCGGGCAGCAGTTCGGCCACCGCCCGGTCGCACAGGTCCTTCAGCGGCCGCCGGTGATCGGCGAGGAGCCGGCCGAGCAGGGCCGTTCCGGCGTCGTGGTTCTCGGCCGTCTGGAGGAGGCCGTCGGTGAACAGGGCGATGAGACTGCCCGGCGCGAGCCGCAGGTCGGCGCTCTGGTAGGGCAGGCCGCCGACTCCCAGGGGCGGGCCGGGCGGCAGCCGAGGACAGTGGGCGGCTCCCGTGGCCGGATCCACGACGACCGGCAGCATGTCGCCGGCCCGCGCCAGGCTGCAATGTCCGGAGACGGGGTCGTACACCGCGTACAGGCAGGTCACCTCCATGGCCCGCTCGGCGCGCGGTCGCCCGGGACCCCGGTCGTGGACGGTTCCGCGCTCGTGCGCGGTCTGTTCGGCCAGGTCGTCCAGGCGGGTGAGGACCTCGTCCGGGGCCAGGTCCAGCCGGGCCAGGACCCGCAGGCCGGTGCGCAGGCGTCCCATGGTCGCCGCGGCGCGCATGCCGTGGCCGAGCACGTCCCCGACGACCAGACCGACCCGGGTGCCCGACAGCGGGATGACGTCGAACCAGTCGCCGCCCACCCCGGACCCGTTGTCGGCGGGCAGGTAGCGGCCGGTCACCTCGCACGCGGTCTGCGGTGGGAGGTGCCTCGGCAGCAGGCTCCGCTGGAGCTTGAGGGCCGTGGCGTGCCCGCGGGTGACCACGGGCAGCAGCACGACGCCGATCAGCAGGGCGCCCAGGCCGACGACGGTGACCCCGCCCGTCGGCCCGATCAGCGGAAGGTCGACGGCGGTCGTGCCGTATCCGGGGTCGGCGTAGACGACGAAGGCGGCGTAGAGGAACAGCGACAGCATGATCAGCCCGCCGAGGCCCGGCAGCACGCCCTTGAAGACCAGGTCCCTGACGCCGCGGGTGAGGACCTTGCGGTGGTACCAGAGGCAGGCGAAGCCGGTCAGTCCGTACTGGAACGCGATCGCGAGGCCCACGGACTCGATGGAGTCGGTCAGCACGTTCCGGCTGAACGACGTCATCAGGACCAGCAGGGCGATCGAGGCCGCGCCCATGCCGACGGTGCCCCAGGTGGGGGTGAGATACCTCCGGTGGATCCGGGCGAACCGGGAGGGGACGGCCTTGTGGACCGCCATGGAGAGCACGGTCCTGGCCAGGGGCAGGATGGTGGTCTCCGCCGAGGCCAGCGCGGAGATCATCACCATCAGGATCAGCAGTCTCGACAGCAGCAGCCCCGTGTCGCCGCTCCCGAACACGGCCTTGCCCAGTCCGGAGAGCACGTCGTCGGAGTTGCCCGGGTTGCCGAGCCCGATGCCCGAGGTGCCGATCCCCGCGAACGCCTGCGCCGAGGTGGACACCAGCCCGTACATGACCAGGAGCAGCACGGTGGACAGGATCGCCGCGCGTCCGGGAACGCGCCTGCTGTCGACGGTCTCCTCGTTGACCGAGAACGCGGTGTCCCAGCCCCAGTAGATGAAGACCCCCGCGAGGACGCCCGAGGTCAGGGCCGGGACCGAGGGCACCTCGAAGGGGTTGAACCAGGAGGCGGAGACATGGATCGCTGTCGCAGGAGGGCTGACGTAGACCCTGACCAGCGCGGCCACGGCGAACGCGAACAGCATCACCACTTCCAGGCACAGCAGCCAGCGCTGGACGGCCGCCGAGAACTCGATGCCGACGTAGCAGATCGCGGTCAGCAGGGCGATCCAGCCGATGGCCGCCACGGTGACCCACAGCCGGTTCTCCGCCAGGTCGTCCCGGCCCACCAGCCGGAAGCCGTAGGCGGCGGCGATCTCGCCCAGGTTCACCATGACGACGACGTTGGCGACGATCAGCCCCCAGCCGCCCATCCAGCCGGTACGCGGTCCGAAGGCACGGGTGGCCCAGGTGAAGGTGGTCCCGCAGTCGGCGTTGCTCGCGTTGAGCTCCCGGAAGGCGTACGCGACCAGCAGCATCGGGACGAACGCCAGCATGGTGACGATCGGGGCCTGGAGCCCGACCCCGATCACGAGGATGCCCAGCGTGGCGGCGAGGCTGTACGCCGGGCCCGTGGAGGCCAGGCCCATGACGACCGAGGAGAACGGGCCCAGGGCATCGCTCTTGAGTCCCTTCCGGCCGGCCCCCGTCTCAGGAGCGGAGCGGCCGGAGGACACGGCGCCGCCGAAAAGCCTCACATTCGATTCCAACGCCGGGCCCCGCCCGCCGCAATACAGGGGAGACAGAAGTCTCCGCGGCGAAGGGACGGTTTCACGACCGAGATCCCGGCGGAGGTGACCAGCGGCTGTCTGGGTGGTGTCAGTAGCCGAAGTCCTGTGTCCACCACGGCCCGCCCTGGCCGAAGTGCACGCCCACGCCCAGGGTCTTGAAGTCGCAGTTCAGGATGTTGGCCCGGTGGCCGGGGCTGTTCATCCAGGCGTCCATGACGGCCGCCGCGTCGGACTGGCCCCGGGCTATGTTCTCGCCGCCGAGGTTGGTGATGCCGAGGCGGGCCGCACGGTCCCACGGCGAGGCGCCGCTGGGATCGGTGTGGTCGAAGAAGTCCTGGTCGGCCATGGCCTTGCTGAAGCCCTCGGCCAGGGAGGTCAGGGCACTGTTCGCCGTGACCGGGCTGCACCCCACCTTGGCCCGCTCCTGGTTCACCAGGCTCAGCACCTCGGCCTCCACGGCGGCCTGGTCGGAGACCGCGGGCGGCTGGGCCTTCGGCGGCGCGGGAGTGGTCTTGCGGCCCGGATCGCCCTGTTGCCCGGGGGGTGTCTTCGGGCTCTTGGGTTCGGCCGTCGTGGACGGCGCGGTCGTCGGCTTCGTCGCGGGGGACGTCGTGGCCGAGTCCGAGGGATGCGCCGACGGCGAGGCGGAGGCGGAGGGCGACGCGGACTGTGCCGGCGAGGCCGACCGGTCCGCGCCGCGGCTCGTGCCCGAGCCGCCCGCCCTGTCACCCGGCAGCACGCTGCCGGAGGTTCCGCCCTGCTCCGACGCGCTGTTCGTCGGCGTGCCGGCCGCCTGCACCTTGTCGGCGCCGCCGCTCCCGCCGCCCAGCTTGTAGTTCTGGAGCCCGGGGACCGCCCCGGTGGCGACCGCGACCGTGCCGATGGCGACCGCGGCGGACACCCCGAGCAGGCCGGTACGGACCGGTGTCGCGGCCTTCTTGCGCCGGCGGTGGCCGGTCTCGCGGGGCGCGGCGGCCGGTGTCGTGAAGCCCTCGGGCGGGAAGGCCACGGTCTCGGCGGCGCGGGCGAAGTCGTACTCCCTGCCGAAGCCGTACTCCGTCTCGAAGCCGTACTCCCTGCCGAAGTCGTACCGCGTCCCGGGGCCGTAGCCCGTGCCGTAGCCCGTGCCGAAGTCCGGCCGGGGGGCCGGCTCGACGTCCGGTTCGAACCGGTACGGCGGGGTCTGCGCGTAGGCGTCCGCGGAGGTCTGCGCGTAGGAGTCCGCGTACCGCTCCGGGTTCAGGTACGGCGCGATGCCCATGCGGTCGTCCGCGTGCGAGTGCCGGGTGCCCTGGCCCCTCCCGTACGAGCCGTGCGTGTCAGCGACCCCCGTGGCACGGTCCGTGGCGGCGCGGCCGGCGTCCGAACGTCGGTGGCGTCCCATGTCCTGGCCTTCCTCGTCCCCTGCGGTCGAACGCGCGCTCTGAGCCGTCGCGGTCAACCAGACTCACTCGATCGAGTGAGTTTCATATGAGATTCATTGGGTCGGGACGGTACCGCATGACAGGCGGGGCGGAAGTGCCTGGAGAGACATTGCCCGGTTAGGTTGCAGTCATGAGCGAGGATGTCCGGCTGGTCGCCTGGGTGCGCGGGCGCGTCCAGGGTGTTGGTTTCCGCTGGTTCACCCGGGCACAGGCCCTGGAGATCGGCGGCCTGAGTGGCTTTGCTCTCAATTTGGACGACGGCCGTGTGCAGGTCGTCGCGGAGGGCACCCGGGAGGCGTGTCAGAAGCTCCTCGACTGGCTCCAGGGTGGCGACACGCCCGGGCGCGTGGAGGGTGTGACCGAGATCTGGGACACACCACGGGGAGGCTACGACGGCTTCGCGGTCCGCTGATCCGGCGACGTCCCGACGCCGGACGAAGACGGCGAAATCTGCCACGGGCACCTGCCCCAGGGGAAAAGAAGCAGGTGATTGCCGAGAACGGCTTGTCCTCCCCGGCCCGGCAGGGCAGGATGATCGCCACGCCCCCAGGGGCCCGCAGGAGACGCAGCGCCACCGATTTCCGGTCGCGCGCCCCCGGGACGCCCATCGATACGGGGCGTGATCGTGTTGACCGTCAAACTTTTTGGTGAGACGCTGAAAGCCCGCGCACCTTAGCTGTTTGGCATGGATGAACGGCAGCACAACTCAACAGTGCCAAGCACCGCGGGTGCGAATCCCTCACGACCCACACCGCTTCGGTCGGTCACTCAGTGTGGAGGACCATCCATCATGGCAAAGGCGCTTCTCGGTTACGTCGGTGGCTCCGACCCTCGACTCCTCGCCGAGATGCGACGGCTCCAGCAGCGCGTCCAGGACCTGGAATCCGAGCTCGTACGGATCCAGGCGGAGAACGACGCGCTGGCGGCTGCCGCTTCTCACGACAGGATCATGGAGCGCGTCGACGCACACCAGGCGGAGCCTGCGCTCACCTGATCACTGCATCGCACAACGACACAGTGGTTGGGCTGCCCGTATCAACCGCTCAGTTGTCAGAGTTGCAAGGGACGCTTCGGCGTCCCTTCTTTCTTGCGTCGGTCTTCGCCGCGCCGGCCCTTCCCCGGCTCTTCGGCCCTTCCCCGGCTCTTCCCCTGCTTTTCGTGCCCCCGCGCACCCTTTCAGGTTCTTCAACATCTGGTGTGCCCGGCATATTCAGCAGTGAAACCGCAGCGCTTGCGGGGGTTCGTGGAGTGCGGTAACGGCGCCCGGTAGAGTCCGACGGCGTGCACCTCAAGGCCCTGACCCTCCGCGGGTTCAAGTCGTTCGCCTCGGCGACCACGCTCCGGTTCGAACCGGGGATCACGTGCGTCGTCGGCCCGAACGGCTCGGGCAAGTCCAACGTGGTGGACGCGCTCAGCTGGGTCATGGGCGAACAGGGCGCCAAGTCGCTGCGCGGCGGCAAGATGGAGGACGTCATCTTCGCCGGCACCACCGGCCGTCCGCCCCTCGGCCGCGCCGAGGTGTCCCTGACCATCGACAACTCCGACGGCGCGCTGCCCATCGAGTACGCCGAGGTCACCATCACGCGGATCATGTTCCGCAACGGCGGCAGCGAGTACCAGATCAACGGCGACACCTGCCGGCTGCTCGACATCCAGGAACTGCTGTCCGACTCCGGCATCGGCCGCGAGATGCACGTCATCGTCGGCCAGGGCCAGCTCGACTCCGTCCTGCACGCCGACCCCATGGGCCGCCGTGCCTTCATCGAGGAGGCCGCCGGCGTCCTCAAGCACCGCAAGCGCAAGGAGAAGGCGCTCAGGAAACTGGACGCGATGCAGGCCAACCTCGCCCGCGTCCAGGACCTCACCGACGAACTGCGCCGCCAGCTCAAGCCGCTCGGCCGGCAGGCGGCCGTCGCCCGGCGGGCCGCCGTCATCCAGGCGGACCTCCGCGACGCCCGCCTGCGCCTCCTCGCCGACGATCTCGTACGCCTGCGCGGGGCCCTGAAGGCGGAGGTCGCCGACGAGGCCGCCCTGAAGGAGCGCAAGGAGGCCGCCGAGCGGGAACTGAAGAAGGCCCTCCAGCGCGAGGCGCTCCTGGAGGACGAGGTGCGCCGGCTCACCCCGCGCCTCCAGCACACCCAGCAGACCTGGTACGAACTCTCCCAGCTGGCCGAACGCGTCCGCGGCACCATCTCGCTCGCCGACGCCCGGGTGAAGAGCGCCACCTCCGCACCCCTCGAGGAGCGCCGCGGGCGCGACCCCGAGGACCTGGAACGCGAGGCGGCCCGCGTCCGCGAGCAGGAGGCCGAACTGGAAGCGGCCCTGGAAGCCGCCCAGCGTGCCCTCGACGACACCGTGGCCCACCGCGCCGATCTGGAACGCGAACTCGCCGTCGAGGAACGCCGCCTGAAGGACGCCGCCCGCGCCATCGCCGACCGCCGCGAGGGCCTGGCCCGGCTGCGCGGCCAGGTGAACGCGGCCCGCTCCCGAGCCGCCTCCGCACAGGCCGAGATCGACCGCCTGGCCACCGCCAGGGACGAGGCGCGGGAGCGGGCCGCCGCCGCCCAGGAGGAGTACGAGACCCTGAAGGCCGAGGTCGACGGCCTGGACGCGGGCGACCACGAACTCGGCGAACGGCACGAGGCGGCCAAGGCGGAACTGGCTCGGGCGGAGGCCGCCCTCGGCGCCGCCCGCGAGGCCGCCACCGCCACCGAACGCAGACGTGCGGCGACCCAGGCCCGGCACGACGCCCTCGCCCTCGGCCTGCGCCGCAAGGACGGAACCGGCGCACTGCTCGACGCCGGGGACCGCCTCACCGGCCTGCTGGGCCCGGCGGCCGGTCTCCTGACCGTCGCCCCCGGCCACGAGACCGCCCTGGCCACCGCCTTCGGCACGGCGGCGGACGCCCTCGCGGTCACCTCGCCGTCGGCCGCGGCCGACGCCATCCGCCTGCTGCGCAAACAGGACGCCGGCCGCGCGGCCCTGCTGCTCAGTGGCGCGACCGAGGACGCCGTGGCACCGCAGCCGCTCCCCGAGGGGCCTCCCCTCGCGGCCGACCTCGTCAGCGGTCCCGCCGAGCTGATGCCCGCCGTACGGCGGCTGCTGCGCGGCATCGTCGTGGTCGGCACCCTGGAGGACGCCGAGGACCTCGTCGCCGCCCACCCCCACCTGACCGCCGTCACCGCCGAGGGCGACCTGCTCGGAGCCCACTTCGCGCAGGGCGGATCCGCCGGCGCGCCCAGCCTGCTGGAGGTGCAGGCCTCCGTGGACGAGGCCGCCGCCGAGCTGGCGGAACTCGCCGTGCGCTGCGAGGAGCTGACCGAGGCCCAGCAGCGGGCCGGCGAGCGGCGCCGGGAGTGCGCGGCGCTCGTCGAGGAGCTGGGGGAACGGCGCCGGGCCGCCGACCGGGAGAAGTCGGCGGTCGCGCAGCAGCTCGGGCGGCTCGCCGGGCAGGCGCGCGGCGCCGCCGGAGAGGCCGAGCGGTCCACGGCCGCCGCGGCCCGCGCCCAGGACGCCCTCGACGCGGCCCTCGCGGAGGTCGAGGAACTCGCCGAACGGCTCGCCGTCGCCGAGGAGATGCCGATCGAGGAGGAGCCCGACACCTCGGTACGGGACCGGCTCGCCGCCGACGGCGCCAACGCCCGCCAGACCGAGATGGAGGCCCGCCTCCAGGTCCGTACCCACGAGGAACGCGTCAAGGGGCTGGCCGGCAGGGCCGACTCCCTGGACCGGGCCGCCCGCGCCGAACGCGAGGCACGCGCGCGTGCCGAGCAGCGGCGGGCCCGGCTGCGTCACGAGGCGTCCGTCGCCGAGGCCGTCGCCTCCGGAGCGCGGCAGCTGCTGGCGCACACCGAGGTCTCCCTGGCCCGCGCCGAACGGGAACGGGTCGCCGCCGAGGCCGCCAAGGCCCGCCGGGAGCAGGAACTGGCCGCCGCCCGCACCGAGGGACGCGAGCTGAAGACCGAGCTCGACAAGCTGACCGACTCCGTCCACCGGGGCGAGGTCCTCGGGGCCGAGAAACGGCTGCGGATCGAGCAGCTGGAGACCAGGGCGCTGGAGGAACTCGGTGTCGAGCCGATGGCGCTGGTGGCGGAGTACGGGCCGCACCAGCCGGTCCCGCCGTCCCCTCCGGCGGAGGGCGAGCAGCTGCCGGACGACCCCGGGCACCCCCGCAACCAGCCCCGGCCGTATCACCGCGCCGAGCAGGAGAAGCGGCTCAAGGCCGCCGAGCGCGCCTACCAGCAGCTCGGCAAGGTCAACCCGCTGGCCCTGGAGGAGTTCGCGGCGCTGGAGGAGCGCCACCAGTTCCTCAGCGAGCAGCTGGCGGACCTGAAGAAGACCCGCGCCGACCTGCTCCAGGTCGTCAAGGAGGTCGACGAGCGGGTCGAGCAGGTCTTCACCGAGGCCTACCGGGACACCGCACGCGAGTTCGAGGGCGTTTTCAGCCGGCTGTTCCCGGGCGGCGAGGGACGTCTCGTCCTGACCGACCCGGAGAACATGCTCACCACGGGCGTCGACGTCGAGGCGCGCCCGCCGGGCAAGAAGGTCAAGCGCCTGTCCCTGCTCTCCGGCGGCGAGCGGTCGCTGACCGCCGTGGCGCTGCTGGTGTCGATCTTCAAGGCGCGCCCCAGCCCGTTCTACGTCATGGACGAGGTCGAGGCGGCCCTGGACGACACCAACCTCCAGCGGCTGATCCGGATCATGCAGGAGTTGCAGGAGGCCTCGCAGCTCATCGTGATCACGCACCAGAAGCGCACCATGGAGGTCGCCGACGCGCTGTACGGCGTCTCCATGCAGGGCGACGGCGTCTCGAAGGTCATCTCGCAGCGCCTGCGGTAGGCGGCTCTTTCAAGATCGACGCACCTCATGTTCAAGAAGTGAACATGAGGTGCGTCTCCTGTGTCCCGAATCTCAGAGTGAGCTGCACTATTGACTTCGAAACTTGAAGGCATAGTCTCTGCAACGTCACTTTTACCTTCAGGTCCCACCTGTAAGGGCTCGCCCCCCACGCGGCAGCGTTGCCGCGGCCCGAGGAGATACACGTGACCAGCACTACGCAGGCACATCAGACAGGAGCCAGGACGGCTCACCCCGAACATCTCGGGCACGTCATCTTCATCGCGGCGGCTGCCGCCATGGGCGGCTTCCTCTTCGGCTACGACAGCTCCGTCATCAACGGCGCCGTCGAGGCCATCCGCGACCGCTACGACATCGGCTCCGCGGCCCTCGCCCAGGTCATCGCCGTCGCCCTGATCGGCTGCGCCATCGGCGCCGCGACCGCCGGCCGCATAGCCGACCGGATCGGCCGCATCCGCTGCATGCAGATCGCCGCCGTCCTGTTCACGATCAGCGCCGTCGGCTCGGCGCTGCCCTTCGCGCTGTGGGACCTGGCCTTCTGGCGCATCGTCGGCGGCTTCGCCATCGGCATGGCGTCCGTGATCGGCCCGGCCTACATCGCCGAGGTCGCGCCGCCCGCCTACCGCGGTCGCCTCGGCTCCTTCCAGCAGGCCGCGATCGTCGTCGGCATCGCCATCTCCCAGCTGGTCAACTGGGGCCTGCTCAACGCGGCGGGCGGTAACCAGCGCGGCACGCTGATGGGCCTGGAGGCCTGGCAGGTCATGCTCGGCGTCATGGTCGTCCCGGCCGTGCTGTACGGCATGCTGTCCTTCGCGATCCCCGAGTCGCCGCGCTTCCTGCTCTCCGTCGGCAAGCGCGAGCGTGCCCGTGAGATCCTCGCCGAGGTCGAGGGCAAGGACGTCGACCTCGACGCCCGCGTCGCCGAGATCGAGCACGCGATGACCAGCGAGCACAAGTCCACGTTCAAGGACCTGCTCGGCGGCGGCTTCTTCTTCAAGCCGATCGTCTGGATCGGCATCGGCCTGTCGGTCTTCCAGCAGTTCGTCGGCATCAACGTCGCGTTCTACTACTCCTCGACGCTGTGGCAGTCGGTCGGTGTCGACCCGACGGACTCGTTCTTCTACTCGTTCACGACGTCGATCATCAACATCGTCGGCACCGTGATCGCGATGATCTTCGTGGACCGCGTCGGCCGCAAGCCGCTCGCGCTGATCGGCTCCATCGGCATGGCCGTCGGCCTCGCGCTGGAGGCCTGGGCCTTCTCCGCCCACCTGGTGGACGGCAGGCTGCCCGCCACCCAGGGGTGGGTCGCCCTGATCGCCGCCCATCTGTTCGTGCTCTTCTTCGCCCTGTCCTGGGGTGTGGTCGTCTGGGTCATGCTCGGCGAGATGTTCCCGAACAAGATCCGCGCCGCCGCGCTGGGCGTGGCCGCCGCCGCTCAGTGGATCGCCAACTGGGCCATCACCGCGAGCTTCCCGTCGCTGGCCGACTGGAACCTGTCCGGTACGTATGTGATCTACACGGTGTTCGCGGCGCTCTCCGTCCCGTTCGTGCTGAAGTTCGTCAAGGAGACGAAGGGCAAGTCGCTGGAGGAGATGGGGTAACGCCCCGCCTCGGTAGTTCCTGCAGTCCCGAGGAGACGGGCCAAGTCCCCGCTGCCCCTCTCCTCGTACCGTCCGCCGCCTCCCGTTCCGGCCACTGCCCGGAACGGGGGGTGGCGGCTTTTGCGTGTGTGCCGCGCGTCTTCGGTCCGGTGGGTCGTCTGCGGTGCGTTGTCGAGGGCGCCTGCGGTGTGTTGTGGGTCGCGGGCCGTGGGGGTGCGTCCCGCCCGCCGCACACGGACGTACGGCCCGGAGGAGTCGGGCTGGTCGGAGGAGGGACCGCAGTACGCGGCGGGCTTGTGGACGCACCCCCACGGCCCGCTTCCGTCCGCTCGCGGCCTTCCCGTCGTCAGGGTGCTGCTCGCGGCTTTCCCGTCGTCGGGGTGCTGCTCGCGGCTTTCCCGTCGTCGGGGTGCTGCTCGCGGCCTTCCCGTCGTCGAGGTGCTGCGCCGTCCGGGGGCGGCTGGTCGGGGTGCGCCGGGTGCCACGCGTACGGCCCCTGCGCATGCGAAAGTCCCCCTCCGCCGTGCTGGGGTGGAGGGGGACTGTGGGCCGGGTGTCAGACGGTGACCGTCTCCGGCTGGTCGACGGTGGCCGCGGTGGCCGCGGTGGGCGGCGGCGTCGGCTTCGGGAGTACCAGGTACAGCGCGCCGGAGATCACGATGGTGGCGACCCAGCCGAGGCCGTACTCGCCGATGACGTTGTTGTGGGCGAGCGGGCCGGTGAACCAGTCGGACGTGGTGAACAGCAGGCCCGCGCCGAGGCCGATGGCCCAGGCGGCCACCGCGGCGGGGGAGAAGCCGCCCTTGTACCAGTAGGCGCTGGTGCGGGTGGTGTCGGCCATGGCCGCGCCGTCGTACTCCGTACGCCGCAGCATGTCCGCGCCGAAGACGCCGACCCAGGCGGAGAAGGCGACCGCGAGCAGCGACAGGAAGGCGATGAAGGAGCCCATGAAGCTGGTCGCCACCAGCATCAGCACACCGCCGAAGGCCAGCGAGATCACGGCGTTGACGGAGACCGCCCAGTGGCGCGGCACCTTGAAGCCGAGGGTCTGGGCGGTGAAGCCCGCCGAGTACATGGACATCGAGTTGATCAGCAGCATGCCGATCAGCGCGATCAGCAGGTACGGCACCGCGATCCAGGTCGGCAGGATCTCGCCGAGGAAGGAGACCGGGTCGGAGGCCGAGGCCAGGTCCGGAGTGGAGACCGCCATCACCGCGCCCATGAGCACCATGGGCAGGACCACGATGCCGGCGCCGCCGACCGAGGTGCCCACGATCGCCTTGGAGGAGGCCGTGCGCGGCAGGTAGCGGGTGAAGTCCGGTGCGCTCGGGATCCAGCTGACGCCGCCGGCCGCGATCATGCCGATACCGGTGATCACCGCGGCCGTCGAACCGGCGGAGTGGGCGAACACCTTCGACCAGTCGGTGTCCACGACCAGATAGGCCAGGACCAGCACGGAGAAGAGGCCGAAGAGGTACGTCGCGTACTTGTTGCACTTCTGCACGGCGTTGATGCCGAGCCCGGAGATCGCGAAGGTCGCGACCACGAACGC
Organism: Streptomyces sp. NPDC006393; assembly: GCF_040628575.1. NCBI lineage: Bacteria > Bacillati > Actinomycetota > Actinomycetes > Kitasatosporales > Streptomycetaceae > Streptomyces > Streptomyces sp. NPDC006393. The sequence goes on along the minus strand of NZ_JBEXZD010000113.1, from coordinate 7,691 downwards.
CAGCAGCGTCACCATGTCCAGCACGCTGTTCGCCTTCAGGCCGAACACGATGTCCAGGATGGTGAGCATGGCGTAGGCGCCGGTCACCGCGTTGATCGTCTCCCAGCCCCAGCGGGCGACCCAGATCAGCGAACCGGGCAGCAGGTTGCCGCGCTGTCCGAAGACCGCGCGGGACAGCGCCATGCCGGGTGCCCCGCCGCGCTTGCCCGCGATGCCGATCAGCCCGACCAGGCCGTACGACACGACGGGCGCGGCCACGGCGACGACGAGTGCCTGCCAGAGGTTGAGGTGGTACGCGACGACGAGGCTCGCGCCCATCGAGAGCAGCAGCACGCTGATGTTGGCGCCGACCCAGGTGGGGAACAGCTCGCGGGTCCGTGCGGTGCGTTCATGGTCGGGCACCTGTTCGATGCCGCGGGTTTCCAGTGCGCCTTCGGTCTCGGCGGTCTTGCTCATGAAGAAGTGGTCCGTGCCTCGTTCGTGGGGGGCGCGAGGTGCCGTCGTGGGGGAGTCGGGCGGGCCCTCGCGGGGGGACGGTGACGTCGGGACTCTACGCGTACGGACGCGACCTGGACCATCGTACTTTGATCCGACTCATGGCTTTAAGTGGCGTTTGTCTCTCGGCGGAACGCACAAACCGGTTCCCGCCGGTACCCATGGCTGATACTGGACCCGTTATGGAAACCATCATCCTTGCTGTAGTCATCGCCGTGGTGGTGCTCGGCGCGCTCGGCGGGCTCGTCGTCGGCAGCCGGCGGAGGAAGCCGCTGCCGCCGCCACCGCCCAGCCCGCCCGACATCACCGCCCCTCCGGCCGAGCCGCATGTCGGCGAGGAGGCCGAGACGCCGCGCGAGGAGCCGCGGCGGACGATCGAGGAGGTGGATCTTCCGGACGGCGCACCTCCCGTCGCCGTCGAGGAGCCCCCCGTCGTCGAAGAGCTCCCGGTGCCCGAGATCGAGGTCCCGGAGCCCACCGCCGGCCGTCTGGTCCGGCTGCGCGCCCGTCTCTCCCGGTCGCAGAACGCCCTGGGCAAGGGCCTGCTCACCCTGCTGTCCCGCGAGCACCTCGACGAGGACACCTGGGAGGAGATCGAGGACACCCTGCTGACCGCCGACGTCGGCGTACAGCCCACCCAGGAGCTGGTCGAGCGGCTGCGCGAGCGGGTCCGGGTGCTCGGCACCCGCACCCCCGAGGAGCTGCGCGGGCTGCTGCGCGAGGAGCTGCTCACGCTGGTCGGCCCCACCATGGACCGGGAGGTGAAGACCGAGCCCGCCACCAGCAAGCCGGGCATCGTGATGGTCGTCGGCGTCAACGGCACCGGCAAGACCACCACCACCGGCAAGCTCGCCCGGGTCCTGGTCGCCGACGGCCGCAGTGTCGTGCTCGGCGCCGCCGACACCTTCCGCGCCGCCGCCGCCGACCAGCTCCAGACCTGGGGCGAGCGGGTCGGCGCCTACACCGTGCGTGGCCCGGAGGGCGGCGACCCCGCCTCCGTGGCCTTCGACGCGGTGAAGGAGGGCAAGGAGATGGGCTCCGACGTGGTGCTCATCGACACCGCCGGCCGCCTGCACACCAAGACCGGCCTCATGGACGAGCTCGGCAAGGTCAAGCGCGTCGTCGAGAAGCACGCCCCGCTGGACGAGGTGCTGCTCGTGCTCGACGCCACCACGGGACAGAACGGCCTGGTGCAGGCCCGCGTCTTCGCCGAGGTCGTCGACATCACCGGCATCGTGCTCACCAAGCTCGACGGCACCGCCAAGGGCGGCATCGTGGTCGCGGTCCAGCGCGAGCTGGGCGTCCCGGTCAAGCTGGTCGGGCTCGGCGAGGGCGCGGACGACCTGGCCCCGTTCGAGCCGGAGGCGTTCGTCGACGCACTCATCGGCGACTGACCGCCCTCCTCCGCACGGCAGCGCCCGCCCCCTGGTCCAGTGGGGACGGGCGCTGCCGTCGTCGTCGTATCGGGCGCGGTGCCGGCGCGGATCAGTTCTCGCGTGCCCTCGAGCGATGGGCCACGTACGCCAGGGTGCCCAGCAGCAGGCGGGCCTCCGGAAGGCCCGCGGTGTCCAGGGCGGGCGGGCGCAGCCAGCGGACCGGGCCCCGGCCGCCGAGGTCGGAGGGCGGGGCCGTGAGGTACGTACCGGGGCCCAGGCCGCGCAGGTCGAGGGAGGCCGGGTCGTCCCAGCCCATGCGGTAGAGCAGGCGGGGCAGCTGGGGCGCCGTCCCCGGGGCGACGAAGAAGTGGGCGCGGCCGTCCGGGGTCGCGGTCACCGGGCCGAGGGGGAGGCCCATGCGCTCCATGCGGGCCAGGGCGCGCCGTGCGGCGGGCTCGGCGACCTCGATCGCGTCGAACGCCCGCCCGACCACCAGCATCACCGCGGCGCCCGGCAGCTCGGCCCACGCGCCGGTCACCTCGTCGAGCGTGGCCCCGGCCGGGATCTCGGGGGCGAAGTCCAGCGGGTGGGCGCCCGGTGCCGGGCAGTCGGCGCGGCCGCAGGAGCAGGCGCCGCCGACGGCCCGCGCGCCCCGCACCACGTCCCAGCCCCACAGCCCCGTGTACTCGGCCACCGCCGTGCACTCCGAAGCGCGGTACGACCGGCCGCGCCGCCGCGCGCCGGAGCGGATCTCGCGAATGCCGCCGATCGTGAAGCCCATGCCCCCTCCAACGGGTCCGCCACCTCGATGGTTACGACTCGGATGCGGATCGTGACTCTCTGTTCCCTGCCCTCCCCGGCCCCGCCGGCTCCAGGCGGCGTCCGGAAGCGCCTCAGGTGGTGCGCTCGTCAACACGCGCCCCGGTGTGCACCGCTTCACCGGCCCGCGGTTGTCCTATGTCAAGTGAATCGCGCCAAGGCCACCGAGAGTTCATTCGAAGGGGTGGCGAATGGTGGCGTTTCAGGGATCCCCATGGCTGGAACGGTGATCGTAGGATTACTGTGAGTGTGCGAGTCCTGAGGGCACATGCACTCGTGGGTATGCCGGAGGCAAGTCGGTCCTTCGTTCGACGGGTGAGAACCGGCGGACGGGCGGCGGTGGTCACCGGCATTCTGATAGGGCTTGGCGCACTCGGCGACAAGTGGTCTCAGGAATGGGGGCGTTCCAGTGAGCGGCAAAGGCGGTAGCGGGACGAACGCTGCGAGCGACAAGCGCCCGAACGAGCTGCTCGCCTCGTGGTTCGTGCGCAGCGGCTGGTCCAAGGGCGAGCTCGCCCGCCAGGTCAACCGCCGCGCCCGCCAGCTGGGCGCCAACCACATCTCCACGGACACCTCGCGCGTACGGCGCTGGCTGGACGGCGAGAACCCGCGCGAACCGATCCCCAGGATCCTCTCGGAGCTGTTCTCCGAGCGCTTCGGGTGCGTCGTCTCGGTGGAGGACCTGGGGCTGCGCACCGCCCGCCAGTCGCCGTCGGCGACCGGTGTGGACCTGCCCTGGACGGGCCCGCAGACGGTGGCCCTGCTCAGCGAGTTCTCGCGCAGCGACCTGATGCTGGCGCGGCGCGGCTTCCTCGGGACCTCGCTGGTGCTGTCCGCGGGCCCGTCCCTCATCGAGCCGTTGCAGCGCTGGCTCGTGCCCTCGCCCCCGGCCCCCCTGGGCGAGCCCGAGCCGTCCGCCGCGAACCGCCGCCCCGGCCGCCTCTCCCGCCCCGAGCTGGAGCTGCTGGAGACCACCACCAGGATGTTCCGGCAGTGGGACGCCCAGTGCGGCGGCGGCCTGCGCCGCAAGGCCGTCGTCGGCCAGCTCCACGAGGTGACGGACCTCCTCCAGGAGCCCCAGCCCGACGCCACCACCAGGCGCCTGTTCAAGGTCGCCGCCGAGCTGTCCGAACTGGCCGGCTGGATGAGCTACGACGTCGGGCTCCAGCCCACGGCGCAGAAGTACTTCGTGCTCGCCCTGCACGCCGCCAAGGAAGCCGGTGACAAGCCGCTCGGCTCCTACGTCCTGTCCAGCATGAGCCGCCAGATGATCCACCTCGGGCGCCCCGACGACGCCCTGGAGCTCATCCATCTCGCCCAGTACGGCAGCCGCGACTGCGCCAGTCCGCGCACCCAGTCCATGCTGTATGCGATGGAGGCCCGCGCCTACGCCAACATGGGCCAGCCCGGCAAGTGCAAGCGCGCGGTGCGGATGGCCGAGGACGCCTTCGCCGACGCCGAGGACTGGGACGAGCCCGACCCCGACTGGATCCGCTTCTTCTCCGAGGCCGAGCTGTACGGGGAGAACTCCCACTCCTTCCGCGACCTCGCCTACGTCGCCGGCCGCAGCCCCACGTACGCCTCGCTGGCCGAGCCCCTGATGGAGAAGGCCGTACGACTCTTCGCCGAGGACCACGAACACCAGCGGTCGTACGCGCTGAACCTGATCGGCATGGCCACGGTCCACCTGCTCCGGCGCGAGCCCGAGCAGAGCACCCGGTTCGCCGCGCACGCCATGCAGGTGGCCAAAAAGGTCCGCTCCGAGCGCGTGAACACCCGTATCCGCAAGACCGTCGACAACGCCGTACGCGACTACGGCGACCTGGGCGAGGTCATCGACCTCACCGAGCAGCTCGCCGCCGAGCTGCCCGAGACCGCCGAGGCCGTCTGAGACCGCCCCCGAACCCCGTCACGACACCCCCGACCTCGTCACGACACCCTGAACCCCGGCCGCGGCCGGCCCTCCCGAACTGCCCGACTCGGCTCCCCCATGCCAGGTCATCGGAAGGCCGCCGCGGCCGGACCCGTGCCCGCGCGTAGTTCATCCACGCGTAACACGCATGGCGCCTTCGTCACCCCGGCGAAACAACGAGGGGCTTCCACTGAAACCGCGCTGCGCCAGTCTCATGGCGCATAACCGGCCCACCCCTCATGGCCCGGACACTGCCCGGACCCGATGCCCGGACCGCTCAAGGCTTCGCCCGCACGGGGCCGTACAACCGACGAGGAGACGCCGATGGCACCAGCCATCATGCTTGCGGCGGACGCACCCAAGCTGTCGTCCGCCAACACAGGCTTCATGCTGATCTGTTCCGCCCTGGTGATGCTGATGACCCCGGGCCTGGCCTTCTTCTACGGAGGCATGGTCCGCGTCAAGAGCACGCTGAACATGCTGATGATGAGCTTCATCAGCCTCGGGATCGTCACCATTCTCTGGGTGCTCTACGGCTTCTCGATGGCCTTCGGCACCGACCACGGCTCGCTCGTCGGCTGGACCTCCGACTTCGTCGGCTTCGGCGGGATCGGCAAGGCGGACCTGTGGCCCGGCTACACCATCCCGGTCTTCGTCTTCGCCGTCTTCCAGCTGATGTTCGCGATCATCACTCCGGCCCTGATCAGCGGCGCCCTGGCCGACCGGGTGAAGTTCACCGCCTGGTCGCTGTTCGTGGTGCTGTGGGCGACGATCGTGTACTTCCCGGTCGCCCACTGGGTCTGGGGCACCGGCGGCTGGGCCTTCGACCTCGGCGTCATCGACTTCGCCGGCGGCACCGCCGTGCACATCAACGCCGGTGCGGCGGCGCTCGGGGTGATCCTCGTCATCGGCAAGCGGGTCGGCTTCAAGAAGGACCCCATGCGTCCGCACAGCCTTCCGCTGGTCGTGCTCGGTGCGGGCCTGCTGTGGTTCGGCTGGTTCGGCTTCAACGCCGGCTCCTGGCTCGGCAACGACGACGGCGTCGGCCCGCTGATGTTCGTCAACACCCAGATCGCCACCGCCGCCGCCATGCTCGCCTGGCTCGGCTACGAGAAGGTCCGCCACGGCGCCTGCACCACGCTCGGTGCCGCCTCCGGCGCCGTCGCCGGCCTGGTCGCGATCACCCCGTCCGGCGGTGCCGTCTCCCCGCTCGGCGCGATCGCCGTCGGAGCCATCGCCGGTGTCCTGTGCGCCATGGCGGTCGGCCTGAAGTACCGGTTCGGCTACGACGACTCCCTCGACGTGGTCGGCGTGCACATGGTCGGCGGTGTCGCCGGCTCCCTGCTGATCGGCTTCTTCGCCTCCGGCAAGGGCCAGTCCGACGTCAAGGGCCTGTTCTACGGTGGGGGCCTGGACCAGTTCTGGAAGCAGTGCGCCGGAGTCTTCGCCGTCCTCGCCTACTCCCTGGTCGCCTCCGCCGTCCTCGCCTTCCTGATCGACAAGGCCATCGGGATGCGGGTCCCCGAGGACGAGGAGATCTCCGGCATCGACCAGGCCCAGCACGCCGAGACCGCGTACGACTTCAGCGGCGCGGGCGGCGGGGTCGCCGGCGCCCTGACCGCCGGCGCCGCCACGCAGAGCGCCCAGAGCGCCCAGAGCAAGAAGCAGAGCAAGAAGGTGGACGCATGAAGCTCATCACCGCCGTCGTGAAGCCCCACCGGCTCGACGAGATCAAGGAGGCCCTCCAGGCCTTCGGCGTCCACGGCCTCACGGTCACCGAGGCCAGCGGCTACGGCCGGCAGCGCGGGCACACCGAGGTCTACCGCGGCGCGGAGTACACGGTCGACCTGGTGCCCAAGATCCGTATCGAGGTACTGGCCGAGGACGACGACGCCGAACAGCTCATCGAGGTCGTGGTCAAAGCGGCCCGCACGGGCAAGATCGGTGACGGCAAGGTCTGGTGCCTCCCGGTCGACACGGCCGTCCGGGTGCGCACCGGCGAGCGCGGCCCGGACGCCCTCTGAACGGCACGACAGACGCGCTCTGAGCACGAGAACGGGAGTCGCCGGGTGACGGGTACGGATGTGCGGGACGAAGCGGAGAACTCGGGAACCGGCGGCTACGCGGCGGCCCGGCTGCGCCTCCTCGGCGAGGGGGCGCGGTCCGGGCCGCCGCGCCGTGCCGCCCTCGCCGGACTGACCGACGACTGGCTCGCCGGCCTGTTCGACGCGGTCGCGGCCGAGACGGGCGCCGGACGGCCGCCGCGGGGCGTCTCCCTGGTCGCCGTCGGCGGCTACGGACGCGGCGAGCTCTCCCCGCGCAGCGACCTCGACCTGCTCCTGCTGCACGACGGCGGCGACCAGGGCGCGATCGCCGCCCTCGCCGACCGCCTCTGGTACCCGGTGTGGGACCTCGGCCTCGCCCTCGACCACTCGGTCCGCACCCCGGCCGAGGCCCGCAGGACCGCGGGCGACGACCTCAAGGTCCAGCTCGGCCTGCTGGACGCCCGCCATCTCGCGGGCGACGCCACCCTGACCGCCCAGCTGCGCACGACCGTCCTCGCCGACTGGCGCAACCAGGCGGCCAGACGCCTGCCCGAGCTGAGGGAGCTGTGCGCGGAACGCGCCGCGCGCCAGGGCGAGCTGCGCTACCTGCTGGAGCCGGACCTGAAGGAGGCCCGCGGCGGCCTCCGGGACGCCACCGCCCTGCGCGCCGTGGCCGCCTCCTGGCTGGCCGACGCCCCGCGCGAAGGCCTCGCCGACGCCCGCCGCCGGCTGCTCGACGTACGGGACGCCCTGCATCTGACCACCGGCCGCGCCACCGACCGGCTCGCCCTCCAGGAGCAGGACCAGGTCGCCGCCGCACTGGACCTGCTCGACGCCGACGCCCTGCTGCGCCAGGTGTACGAGGCGGCGCGGGTCATCTCGTACGCCGCCGACGTCACCTGGCGCGAAGTGGGGCGTGTGATCAGGTCACGGGCCGTACGGCCGAGACTGCGCGCCATGTTGAGCGGCGGGAAACCGGCGGACAGGTCGCCTCTCGCCGAAGGCGTCGTCGAGCAGGACGGCGAGGTGGTGCTCGCCCGTACC
>NZ_JBEXZD010000112.1:0-27052 GCF_040628575.1 Streptomyces sp. NPDC006393 | reverse complement strand
CCACTTCGTCACACAGTGCAGGTCCACGGTGGGGGACTCCGCCGGGAGTGCCATCAGGCCTGCCCAGTCCCACTCGTGCCGCTTCCCGGTTTCCGTGGTCACGGAGAGCTTCCAGTCGTCTTTTCGGATACGGGGGGTGGGCCCGGCCGACAGCACCGGGAAGCCGGTCGTCTCGTACTGCCCGGGCGGCAGTTTCGTTCCCGCCGACGGCCTTCGGCCGTGGAAACCGCGCGAGATGAACACCATGCTCGCTGTCCTTGTCAATCCGGGACGGCCCTGGTGGGCCCCTTCGGAGATGAGCGCCCGCGGTCCGTTACATCTTACCTCCGGTCCCTTGGGAAGGTCGGTTCGTGGCGGCCCGGCCCTCCTCGTCCGTTCCACGGGGACGACTGCCAGAGCCCAGTGATGTGTGTGGCCGCGGTGCGAGCGGCGCCGGTCAGCGCTGCCCCGACGACGTGGCCGCCGCTGTGTCAGCCGGCAGCGCTGAGATGTCCGCCGGCGATCAGATGAGCTCGCAGTTTCTTACGGGCGTCGAACATCGTCTTGTAGAGCGCGTTGCGGTTCGTCCCCAGCTCACTGGCGAGGGTTTCCAGGGGCACCCCGTTGACGACGGCGGTGAAGACCTGCCGCTGGTGGGCGCTCAGTGCGGTCTCGACCGCGTTGCGCACAGCTTCGACCAGCTCTCGCCCCTGCCAGTGGCTGGCGGGATCGACCCCGGAGCAGTCGGGTACCTGCGCCCATTCGTCCGTGTCGAACCATGCATTCGAAAAGCGCCAGAAATGGCGGCCCAGCTTGCTGGACACTTCCAGTACGACAAACCGGAATGCCCAGGTGGTGAACCTGGCGTCGCCTCGGAATTCCCGGATTTTGTGCATGATCCTCATGAGAGCGTCGGCGGCCGCCTGATGGGCGAGGTCGTTCAGCTCGGGCCCGGTAATCCGGTAACGAGGGCCCCGGCGGAACACTTCGTCCATGGCAATCCGCACCAGCAGTTCGTGCAGCCGCGTACAAGCCTGCTCGTACTGCCGCCCATGACCGTCCTCGAGCGCGTCCACCCAGGCGGCGGACTCCGGATCGAGTCGCCCTCGGCCCTTGGCGGGCCCTGCTGCCGGGGCGCTGCCGCTGGTTCCGGCATGTCCATTCGGAGCCGAGCGGCGCATTCTTCTGAGATCCGCAGAGTGCATGTCCTTCAATCCCCAGGTCATCTCGTGCACACAAGCCAATCACGACCCCATCTACAGGGCGTCTACGCGAAGTCGCTGTTGCATCTTTCGCTGTGCGCACATCCGGGATTCCGGGATTACACGGACGAGGCTTCCGTGGTATTCCGACGAGCGACTCGCGCGCGGCGTGATGCGCTCTTTCCCGTACTGTCGTGACTGCTGGTGAGCAAGCCGGACCGCGGAGGCGTGTGACCGCCCCCGCCGGCAGCGAACGGTCATGCCGGGTGCGGCCCGAGGCGGCCCGTAGGAGGATCTGGCGGACTTCGTCCCTGCCCGCAGGCCCAGCCAGGAGACAGGCGGTCGCTCAGGAGTTCTCCGGGGTTTCGGGCACCACATGGACAGCCGCCTCCTCGGCGGAGGCGGCACCGTTGTCGATGCCCACGTCTCGCGCCCAGTAGTCGTCGCCGTCGTACCCGGCGGCGAGAACGTCCGTGTCCCAGCCGAGGAGGCGCCCCGCGCGCTCGTCGCCGACCTGGTCGTCGATGAGCTCTCCGTCCGTGCCGATCGTGTCGCCCAGCCCGTCACCCTCGTCCGAAGCACTGACCTCCGGCACCTCGCGCCTGAGTCGGTGCGTGAGATCCTCGTGGGAAGCGCCCTCCCTCGCAGTGACACCCCAGTCGTTGACGGCCAGAGGCGAACTGGCGGGTGAGTAACCCCGGTCCAGGACGTCCTCTCCCAGCTCGTCCTCGTCGTACTCCTCCTGCGAGCGCAGAGGGTTGGAGGCGGTCACGTCCTCGTAGGGCGGGAGATTGTCAGGTGAAGTCATTACGGCCTCCATGCCGCCGGAGTCCCGGGGCATCTCGGTGCCCGCGCCTCTGTGACTGCGCAGGCGGGAGACAGCCATTCAAGCGGCCCGGTGTCGACGCGGCGTCTACCCGGCATAGTCGCCCAGGCTTCGCCAGGGTGGTCAGGGTCGATGAGCTGCTCGTATCCGGGATGCTCCGCGATGAACCGGTGCCGCGAGAGGCCGCTGCTGTGCGGGTGCGCACAGGCGGGTGTCTCGGGGGATGGTTAAAGGCGGCAGCCCCCCGCCGGGCACGCCGGCCCGGAACCTGCGGACGCCGGGTAAGGAGTGCGTCACCGAGGCAGCTAACGGTTGACCAGCCGGCGGTTCGGCGCCGCAGAGTCGAGGCCCCTGTCTGGCTGCCGCGATCTGGCGAAGGGGCGGGCCTCGCCCGTCGAATCCGGTCCCGTGTCGGACGACCTCAGCCGATGCCGACCTCATAGAAGGAGCAGCACAACGTGGTTCCAGCGAGGGGGTATGCGGTGTTGGCGGGCGGATGCTTCTGGGGCATGCAGGAGTTGTTCCGCTGGTTCCCGGGCGTGGTGGGCACCCGTGTCGGCTACACCGGCGGCGAGGTGGTGGAACCGACATACCGCAACCACGGGAACCATGCGGAGGCGGTCGAGGTCACCTACGACCCGACCGGGACGGACTACCGCAGCGTCCTGGAGTTCTTCTTCCAGATCCACGACCCCACCACGTTGAATCGGCAGGGCGACGACATCGGCCTGACCTTCAGGTCCGCCATCTTCTACCTGAACGAGGAACAGCGACGCATCGCAGGGGCGGTGATCACGGACTCCGACGCGTCTGGAATATGGCCGGGGAAGCTGGTCACCGAGGTCGTCCCGTCCGGCAGGTTCTGGGAAGCGGAACCTGAGCACCAGAACTACCTCCAGCGCCATCCGGATGCGCACATGAGCCAGTACGTCCGAAAAGACTGGAAGCTGCCTTGGCCGCCGGTCTGACCGGGCCCGCGCCCACGCGGCCTGGCCCGCCCGCGCTCACCCTTGCTCTTCAGCGGTACGGGGCCGCATACCCTCAGACAGGATGGACAGGTGATCGACTACGACGACGAGACCCGGGACTACGACGCGTCCCGGGGCCGTGAACCGAGAGCCCCGGCCGCGCCGGAACAGGGCAGGGCCGCAGCCCGCGCAGGTGGCGGGAGGTGATCGCCGCGGGCCACATCCCTGGTGCTCGCGTGCGACCGAGGGCCAGGTGACCGACGTATGTCGGCAGCTCGCGGTGCTTCCCGACCAGGACATGGCACGCCCGGACCCGCTGTACCAGCTCATCGCCTCGAAGGCGTGACCTTGCGCCTTCCCAGGGACGGATATGCACGTATCCGAGGTGGGCGACGAGTGGCAGCGGCACTGGTGTGCTATTGCGGATCGATCAGGCCCGGGATGTGCCGGCGCGATGCGGCGACGAACTCGTAGATGGCGGAGCGCGAGGCATCACGGGCCGGCTCCAGCTCCTCCCGGGAGTGCGCCTCGCGAATCCGGTCGATCGCCTTCAGCGCTTGCCGCCCCAGAGCGTCAAGGGCCGAGGACGGCGTGAGCAGTTCGGCACGGAACATCGCCTCCAGGGCCGCGGCCCTCAATCGCTGGGCCTCCCTCTGCACTTCATGCAGCGACTCACCCTCCGTAAGGCGGCCCGCGTACTTGGCGAACCAGTAGTCCACCTGCCCCCGACGGAAGTTCGCGAGCGCACCCGCGTATGCGCTGTAGGCGTCGAGGCGTTCCTGGCGCAGACGCTCGCTACGGGTGAAGAGTTCGGTGCGCAACGTAGTACGGCGCTGGAACAGATAGGTCAGCGATGAGCCGAGCAACGTACCCAGCACGGCGATGAGACTCGTGGCAACAACTTCCATGCCGTCAGCGAAGCATCCTCCGGAGGTGATCGTCTACGTTCGCCGGAACCCTGTGCGCAGGGAGGCAACTTGACCTCAGCTGCCGAAGTGGGCGGTCGGGTGGCGGGCGTTGAGCCGGTGCAGGGAGACGCGGCTGCGGTCCGGGTCCGCGCGGCGGCCTTGGCCGCCGATGTAGTGGTGCAGGAGGTGCAGGCAGCCGGTGCACCGTGGGCCCTTGTTCTCTTCAGTTCGAGCCCTCGGCGTCCCCCGCGGCTCATCCTGGGGCGACCCGGTGGATCGCCAGCGCGTCCGAGCGGTGCGTTCTCGCGTCGGAGGGCGCGCACACCAGATGCCCGACTGCGCTGGAAGGACTGGGCAGCGGGTGCTCGCCGCGCAGCGCGGCCTCGACGAACTCGCTCAGTCGTTCGGCACACCTGCGGTAGAACCGCAACTGGATGCGGCGGCCGAACAGGCGCCACCCGACGGAGGTGATCCGGCCCAGGGTCGGGGCACCCTGCGAATGGCATGAGACCACGAACAGCACCTCACCGGTGTCCTGCCGCTTCACGACTTCGTAGGTGACCTTGCCGCGTTCCAGGTGGCCTTCCAAGGTCTCGTAGGCCCATCCCCAGACGCGGTCCGTCCCGTCACGGGTGTCGTCCACCACGTCGGTGACGCGCACACCACAGTAGAAGTGCATGCCGTGGAATCGCGCCTCCAGCAGCATGTCGCGGCCGAGCAGCGGCGCGGCCGGGTCGTAGAGCGCTCGCACGATCTCCGGCGGCGAGAACTCGTAGTCCCGGACCAGACGGCAGGCCTGTTCCCACGGGCCTCCCGGCTCCGGCGGGCCCGGTCGCTCCGTGGGCAGCGCGGTGCGGTGGAGATCGATGTTCCAGGACGGTCGGCGCACCTCGTCGGCCGAGTAGTTCACGCGCGCATCTGCGAGGCCTCGCCACACGCGTACGGCGTCGAGCCGTCCGAAGACCCAGTCACCCAACGGGATCACTCGGGCTTCCGAGCGAGTCGCCGATCAGCCACAGCGTCGGCGGCCACAGACCCACGAAGAGCGCGCGCCGCTCGGCGTTCGCCCGCTGCTCCTGGTCGACGGTCTTCGCGCGCACCCACAACGTCACGCACAGACCGACGGTGGCGAGCGAGGCAAGGTGCAGATGGGCACTCCGCACCCCTGCACGGTGCAGCATCCGGACCACCATGGGGCCTCCTGGGTCGCTTGCTCGTTCCAGCATCACTTTGAGTACCCCTTTATGGGGTACACAGGTGGCAACGGTGTTTCATGATGTTGGTCAGCCCAGAGGTCACGGATGATGCGTCCACACTGTCCTCAGATATTCACCGTGCTCGCGCGGTGGCTCTTGGGCACGGGGTTGGTCACGTGGCGCTATCTGTGGGAGACGACGCCTCTGCACCGAGGTGGCGAATGCCAAGGTGACGAGACGGACCTTCCGCCGCGGCTGCCGCCCGGGGCGCTCGACAGCCGGGTGCAACTGGCGCAGGACGGCTGCGGTCCCCTGTTCCACCGCCTTTTCCGTGTGCGGATCGCCGATGCCGACATCGGCCCGGGCCGACTCCTCGAATGGATCTGCTGCGATTTCAAGCGCTTCGTGCCCTCCGAGGTGGTCGACATCCACACCGGTGAGCTCCGCGAGCACGGTCTGGACGTCGCGGACGAACTGCTGGTGGAGATGCCAGGACCCTGGAACGGACCCGTCAAGGTCGTTCATCGCGGCGTCGACCGTCTGCACCTGGTGACCCTGCGCGGTCACATGGAGGCCGGTCAGGTGCAGTTCCGTGCGCGCGAGGACGACGGCCTGCTGGTGTTCGAGATCGAGCTGTGGGCATGCCCCAGCAACCGCTTGGTGCACCTCCTGTACTCGCATCTGCGCCTGGCGAAAGAGATTCAGCTCAACATGTGGGTTCGGTTCTGCCTGTCCGCCGCATCGATGTCGGGGGGCCGACCGGTCGACGGTGTACACATCCGCACCCGTTGGCTCGAACTGCCCGAAAGGACACCGGCACGCCCGCAGCCCTCGTCCGGCAAGAGCTCATCGAGCGGGGCGCCGAGCCAGGAGGTTCCCCCCGGGGGAGCGGTCGGGGAGCCACGTGCGAGCTGGGACCACCGGCGAAAGGACAGCAGGTGACGGGCAGCCCGCTCCAGGACCGGACCGTCGTGATCACCGGAGCCGCGCGCGGGCTGGGAGCGGCCCTGGCGCACCAGCTGACCCGGCGCGGGGCACGCCTCGCGCTTCTCGGCCATGAGGGGGCCGAGCTGGATGCCTTGGCGGCATCCCTGCCCACCGCGGCGCTGGCGGTCGAAGTCGACGTAACCGACAACTCCGCGATGGACGATGCGGCGGGCGAGGTCCGCGGACGCCTCGGTCGGCCGTCGGTGGTCGTGGCCAATGCGGGGATCGCCGAGGGAGGCCCTTTCGCGACGTCGGACTCCTCCTCATGGCGCCGTGTCATCGACGTGAACCTGACGGGCAGTGCCCACACGGCACGGGCGTTCCTGCCCGATCTGACGGCGACGGCGGGCTACTTCCTGCAGGTGGCATCGCTTGCGTCACTCGGAGCCACCCCGATGATGAGCGCTTACTGCGCCTCCAAGGCGGGTGTCGAAGCCTTCGCGCACGTCCTGCAGGCCGAGGTGGCGCACGAGGGAGTCGCGGTGGGTATCGCGTATCCCGCCTGGGCGGACACCGACATGATCCGCGAGGCCGAGGGCTTCGCGGCCCTGCACGAATTGCGCGTGCACATGCCCCCCGGCGTCCGGAACATCCATCCGGCCGACGCCGTCGCCGCCCGACTGGCGCGCGCTGTCGAGCGCCGCAGCACCGCTGTGTACATCCCGGCGTGGCTGCGTCTCGTCCAGCCCCTGCGCTGGGCCCTGCCGCCGGTGGTGCTACGGCTGGCCCGCCACGATCTGCCCCGTTGGGACGCCGGGCGGCCGCTGCGTGCCACAGGCAGGCTGGGCGCCGGCGGACGGGCCGACCGTGCCGCGGCCGTACCGGACGACGGCCGACCGGGCTGATGCCCTGCCTACGCGCTCCCTTTGCCGGGCAGGTCGCGTGTGGAGGAGATCGTCGCCTCTGGGCCGTGCACCGAGCCGGCGCGCCTCTTGGCACAGGAGCCGGCGTAGCGGCGGCGCGGCGCCGAGTGGGCGGGGCCGATGTGCCTGTCCGGTCGGCCCAGCGGACCTGCTCGTGCGTGCGAAGGATCTGTCGAGCGGCGGCATCCGCTTCGTCCGGACCTCCCGGGCTGCGCGCGGGGCACGTTTGCGACGAAGCTGGAGGTGGTGCCGCCCCGGGCGATGGCCGGCAGCGCCTGAATCACCCGCCACCGTCGAGCCGAGGAGGATCCGTGGCTGTCCAGCACGCGACGACAGGACGCACCATGGCCGGAGCGGACGGGCCCGACTCGTCGAAGAGGCCGCCCGGGCCGGCGGGAGCCGACCGGCCTGGGGAGTGCGCAGGCCTTCTCCCGAGGCACGGCCATGCCCGGCGTCGGGGCGAGGGCCCGGACTGCTCGGCCGGGAGCTGACCATGTCGGCGACGAAGGGAACCTCGGGGGAGCTGCGGAGCCAGGCCTGGTGGGCGAACGCGGCGAATCCGGAGATGACGGCTCTCTACCTCGAACGCTTTCTGAACTTCGGTCTCACGCGGGCAGAGCTGCAGTCCGGCCGGCCGATCATCGGCATCGCCCAGACAGGTAATGATCTGGTTCCCTGTAATCGGCACCATCTCGGCCTCGCCGACCGGATCAAGGCCGGGGTGCGCGACAGTGGTGGCATCCCGTTCGAGTTCCCCGTCCACCCGTTGCAGGAGACCGGAAAGCGCCCCACCGCGGCGCTGGACCGCAACCTCGCCTATCTCGGCCTGGTCGAGGTCCTGTACGGATATCCGCTTGACGGAGTGGTCCTGACGACGGGCTGTGACAAGACCACACCCGCGTGCCTGACCGCGGCGGCGACAGTGAACATCCCGGCGATCGTCCTGTCCGGCGGCCCCATGCTCAATGGCTACCACCGCGGCATGCGGACGGGCTCGGGGCTGGTGATCTGGCAGTCGAAGCGGCTGCTCGCCAGTGGACAGATCGACCACGACGAATACCTCGCACGGGTGACCGCCTCCGCACCCAGCATCGGGCACTGCAACACGATGGGCACCGCGCTGTCGATGAACAGTCTGGCCGAGGCCCTGGGCATGTCCCTGCCCGGCTGCGCGTCGATCCCGGCGCCCTACAGCGAGCGGGCGCAGATGGCCTACGAGACAGGCCGCCGGGCGGTGACCATGGTGCGAGAGGACCTGACCCCCCGCAAGGTCATGACCCGGCAGGCCTTCGAGAACGCGATCGTCGTCGCATCGGCCATCGCCGCCTCGACCAACGTGCCGATCCACATCAACGCCATCGCACGTCACGTCGGGGTGGATCTCACCAACCAGGACTGGCAGTACGTCGGACGCGACATTCCGGTGCTGGTGAACCTCGCGCCCGCGGGGGAGTTCCTCGGCGAGGACTTCCACCGCGCCGGCGGTGTCCCTGCGGTCATGCGGGCGTTGCTGGAAGCGGGGCACCTGCACGGTGATGCCGTGACGGTCGCGGGCCGTACGGTGGCCGAGAACCTGGAGGACGTCCCGCCCGGCGACCCGGCGGTGATCCGCCCCTACGAGGACCCCGTCACCGCGCACGGCGGACTGCTCGTCATGACGGGGAACCTGTTCGACTCCGCGATCATGAAAATGTCGGTGCTCACGGACGCCTTCCGGGCCCGTTGCTCGCCGCGTTCCGGCGAGCCGTCGGCATTCGATTTCCGTGCCGTCGTCTTCGACGGGCCGGAGGACTACCACGCTCGTATCGAGGACCCGGCGCTCGGCATCGACCAGGACTGCATTCTGGTCATCCGCTACACCGGGCCGGTCGGATATCCGGGCTCGGCCGAGGTCGTGAACATGGAGCTGCCTCCGGCGCTGGTCCAGCGAGGCATCGCGGCGCTGCCGACGCTCGGTGACGGCCGGCAGAGCGGTACGTCGGACGCACCGTCCATCCTCAACGCCAGCCCCGAGGCCGCGGTCGGCGGCAATCTCGCCATCCTGCGCACCGGCGACCGGATCCGTGTCGACCTGGACAACGCACGCGTCGACGTCCTGCTGCCGGACGAGGAGATCGCCGAGCGCCTGGCCCGCTACACACCCCCGGCACTGGAGCACCAGACGCCGTGGCAGGAGATCTACCGTTCTACGGTCGGCCAGCTGGACAGCGGGGGCTGCCTGGAGCTCGCGGTGGCGTACCAGGATCTCGTTCACACCAAGGGGATCCCTCGTGACTCGCATTGACTCCAGCGAGACCGTTCTGATCGCCGACTTCGACTTCGGTGATGTGGACATCGAACGCGCGATCGTCGAAGGTGCCGGACTCCGGCTCGTTGCCGCGCAGTGCAAGAACGAGGACGAGGTGATCGAAGCGGGACGAGAGTGCGGCGGCGTCCTGACCCAGTACGCGCACGTCGGTTCCCGCGCCATCGACGCGTTGACCCGCTGCCGGGTGATCGCCCGCTACGGCACGGGCGTGGACATCGTCGACGTCGATGCCGCGACCCGGCACGGAATCCAGGTCACCAACGCACCGAGCGAATGGTGCGCCGAAGAGGTCGCCGATCACGCCGTCGCGCTCTGGCTCGCGGCCGCCCGCAAGATCTGCCGGTACGATCGCGCGACCCGACAGGGCGAGTGGCACTGGCGGACCGGAGAACCCATCCACAGACTGAGGGGACAGGTGCTGGGCCTGCTCTCCTTCGGTTCCATCGCACAGCTCATCGCCGAACGCGCGAAAGCGTTCGGTGCCGAGGTCTGGGCACATGACCCGTTTCTCGACCAGTCCGAGATCCGGGCATCCCGGGTCCGGCCGGTGTCCTTCGACGACTTGGTGGAAGGCGCCGACTACGTGGTGGTCCAAGCGCCGCTCACCCCACAGACGCACCACACCTTCGACCGTGCGACACTCCGCCGGATGAAGCCGACCGCCATCCTCGTCAACACCGCGCGCGGGCCCATCGTCGAGGATGCGGCGATCCATGAGGCGCTCACCGAAGGATGGATCGCCGGCGCGGCGCTGGACGACCTCGAGGAGGAACCCGCGAAACAACGCGGATGGCGCCCGAGCAACCCGCTCCTCGCGCTGCCCAACGTGATCGTCACACCTCACGCCGCCTACTACTCCGAGGAAGCCGTGAGGACCGTACGGACCATCGCCGCGGAAGAGGCCGTACGGGTTCTGACCGGGCAGGCGGCGCGATTCCCGGTCAACGACCTGACGGCCGGCTCCCGCCCGCACCGGGACGGCTCTGGCCGCTCGGGTTGAGGCGTGATGTCGATGGGCTCTGGAAGGCACCGGAACTCTTGCCGGGGCAGCTTCGGGGCCCGGTAGCGGCGGACCCGAGCCGGGGAGCCCGCCATGAGCTGGCTGGCCTTGGACGGGTGCCCGTCCAGGCTGCCGGCCGCCCTGGCGAGCGGCCGGCAGCCTGGTGTGCGTGATGCTCCAGCGGAGCGCATCCGGTCCGGGCCGCGCTCGGGTGCGGGAGTGCGCCGGCGCCGGTTCTACGCATCGAGTACGGCGGCGACGGCCTCGATCTCGACGAGCTGGTCCTCGTAGCCGAGCACGGTGACGCCCATCAGGGTGCTGGGGACGTCATGGTCGGCGAACGAGTCCCGGACCACCTGCCAGGCGGCCACCAGATCCTCCCGCCGGCTCGATGCGACGAGGACCCTTGTACTGATGACGTCCCTCAGGGACGCGCCGGCGGCAGCGAGAGCAGTGCGCATGTTCTCGACGGCTTTTCGTGCCTGGCCCGCGTAGTCGGCGATCGCTGCGGTGGAGCCGTCGTCGTTCAAGGGACATGCCCCGGCGAGGAAGATCAGGCGGGACTCGGCGGGCGCCGTCGCCGCGTAGGCGTACTCGGCGACGTCGGACAGGGAAGCGGAGCGGATCAAAGTGATGGCATGGGCCACGGTCGTCGGGTCCTTTCCCACTGGGTGTTGAACCCGGACATCCTGCCAACAGCCCGGTGGCGCCCGCCTCCCCCTTTTTCCCGCCGCCCCGGCGGCCCAGACCTCGCCGCCGACGGCACCGGGATCTCGACGTCGCTGTCCACGTCAGCTCGCGACGAAGCACTACTGGCCCGCGGCGTGGACCGTCGCCACCGCGAACACGGCGGTCACCCACGTCCACAGCACGGAGAGTGCGACGTGACCCGCCGTCCGCAGCCGATGACCCCGCCACAACCGCGGTGAGAAATAGGCGAACTCCATCACCCAGCGCAGGCCCCAGAACAGGGTCTGCCCGCACAACAGAACCGTCGGTAGGGATCCGCCGGTCAGGAGCTCCCGGGCGAACGCCAGCGACAGTGCGCCGAACAGCACGCAGGTGAGGCCGATGAAGAACAGATGCGCGTAGGAAACCTGCCGGGTCAGCAGGCTGGTGTTGCCGAGGTCGTCCGGCCAGCCCAGGATGCGCGGCAGCACCAGGTGCAGCAGCCCCATGCCGATGAGGGCCATACCGACCAGGCGCAACTGCCAGGTGAGAGCGAGGAGGTGGGTCATGCCGGTCCCCTGGTGAAGGCGAGCGCGGTCACCAGGCGGGCGATGCGATGCTCGGCCGCCGGAAGCAGACCGGCGTGCGCGGCCAGCCGGAGCCACTCCGCGCGGGGCAGGAAATGCCAGGCACCCGGCCCGAAGACGGCCGTGTTCGGGCCGTCCCTGAGGTGTTCCACCAGGACCAGGCGCCCGCCGGGGCGCAGCACCCGGGCGCATTCCTCGAACAACCGCTCCCTGTCGTTCACCTGCCGCAGTTCGTGGGCGGCGAAGATCAGGAATACGGCGTCCATCGCGGACCGGGGCACGGGAAGGGCATCCGGACGGCCGGGCAGGGCGTGCCGTGGCGGGGGCACCCGGCGCCGGGCCCGGCGCACCGAGCCCTCGGTCATCACAGCGGGGTCGTAAAGGTCGACGGTGACCTGCCGGGAGGCCGGCCAGCGGGCGGCCAGCGGGGCGCTCGCCTCGTCCAGGCCGGTGCCCACCACCAGGTACTCGGACGGCGTCCGCGGCAGCAGCGTGTCCAACCAGTCGTAGTCGTACAGTTCCGAGCGGTCGTAGACGAGCCAGCTCGCGACCGTTGCGGAAGTGAGCAGACCGACAGCGACCGCTGAGCCTGCGCGAGCCATGGTGCGCAGCGGGTACGGGAGACGGCCGCCCAGGGCGGTGAAGGCCGCCGTGGTGGCCAGGCCGGCGGCGTACTGCGGCCAGTTGTAGGCGATCACGTCCCGCACGCCCGACCGGCGGGTCACCGCTCGCTCCCGCTCTCGGACCGGCGCAGGCCGCGTTCCCAGCCGTACTCCAGGTCGGCGACGTGGAAGGCGTTGGCGAGGAGCGGCCGCGTGCCGGCGAACGGACCGTGGTCGAAAAAGGTCAGGCGGCGCACGTCGACCGAGACGGGCTGCGGGTCCCAGTGAGATCGGAACGCCTTGATCACGATCATCGAACGGGTCTGCGGCTCGTACTCGAAGGTGTAAGGGAGCGGGCCCGCGAAGCGCCGGGCGGCGCGCGCGTCCTTGAAGGGGCTGCCCGCGGGCAGCGGCGCCGGCGCGCTGCCGAGGTGCGCCCGCACGTGCAGGTCCGCCCGGCCGTCGGCGCTGTCCACGCGGAACTCCAGCGACTCGCCCTCGGCCCCGGCCCTGATCCGGGCCAGGCGGTAGTTGTAGCGGGTCAGCAGGTTGCCGCCGAGCACCATCAGCCTGCGGTCGGTGTCGCTGCGCAGGATGCGCAGTCCTCGCATGACACGCCCGCCCGGCGTGCGGAAGCGGGTGAAGACGCGGTAACCGGTGAGCAGGTAGTCCGCCCCGAAACATGCGGGCAGGACCGCCGGGCGCAGGGCGCGGGTGTCCACCAGCGCGGCCGCCACGAACCCGTGGTCTCCGTATGTGTCCAGTTCCAGGCCTGGTGGGACCAGCGGGTGCAGCACCGCGGAAGGCAGCGCGTACGTCAACACCAGTGAGTGGGCGAAGCGTGTACGTACCGCGACGGGATGGCGCTGCAGCAGATGCCTCACGGCTCGATCCTCCGATCCGGGGCAGCGCCCCCGAGACGCACGGCCCGTACCACGCCCCACAACGCCGAGCGATCCTGTGCCGCCCAGCCAGGCCCGTCCGGACCCGGCTCACGGACGCTGCGCACCACCGCCACCCCGCCGGGCCGCACGGCGTGCCGCACGGCCGACCGCAGCCGACGGGCGAAGTCGGCGCCGGGCCCGTCCAGAACGTTCGAGAGCGTCACCGCGTCATAGCCGCCGCGCGGCGCCTGCTCCAACGCGTGCACCACGTCGTCGCACACCAGCCGGACGCCCGGTGCCCACAGCGCCGGGGCGCCCGGCGGCTCCTCGCCCGCCAGCAGCCGCCACAACCACGGGTTGCGCGCATTGGGATGCGTGCGGACAGTGCGCTCGAGGCGCCGCCGCAGCGCCTCGTCGAATCGCGTCGGTACGACACCGGCGAACGACGGACGCAGCGCCACCGCCAGGGCTCCGCCGGGGCGCAGCGCCACCCGCATCAGCCGGCGCAGCCCCTCGGTGTCCAGCTCCTCCCGCCAGCGGCGAGCTTGCTCCGCCGGATCGTCCAGCCTGAGGAAGCCGTGCAGCTCTCGCTGCCGCCACGAGGGCAGCAACCGCGCCGCGGCGCCCCGGCCCAGGCGCATGACGGCCTCCGCCGTGCCCTCCCGGATCCCGCCACCGGCCAGCCGCTCCCGCGCGTGTGTGAGCTGTACCGGGTTGACGTCGACGGCCGTCACCTCGTATCCCGCGGCATGCAGGGCTGCCGCTGTGTCCCCCGCCGAGGCGATGCACAGCACCCGAGCGCCCGGCGGTGGGAAGACCGCCAGCTCGACACCCCAGTCCTCGTACATCCGCCCGAAGAGCAGGCGCGGACCGCCGAATCCGCCGAGCAGCCGACCGCGCGCCCACGGTGTCCCGCTCACTCGGCCGCCGTCCAGGTCACCATCCATGTCACCATCCAGATCAGCGCCAGGAAGGCCAGGTCCTGCGTCACCAGCCGCCCCGGCTCGTCGATCTGGCCGGAGCTGAAGAGCAGACCGCCCAGGTTGAACGCCACGACCAGCATGGTCTGCACGAGCGCCGCCGACCGCGCTCGCCGCCCGCTCAGCACCCATGCGCCGATCGCGACCTCCGCCAGACCGATCCCGACGAGCACTCCCGTCACCGCCCACCCCGGCAGGAACGGCACATCGCCCACGATCGCCCGCTGGTCCGCCCGCCCCGGCCAGATCTTGCACCAGAACCCTTCGTAGAACCACACCAGGGCGATCGCCCACCGCGCCGCCCGGACCCGCCACGTCTTCGTCACGGGGTGATCATGCCTGCCGCACCGTCCAGGGCGAGCTCCGGCCCCCTCGGGAGCCTCATTCGCCGAGGAAATCGTCAAGCGCTACCAGGACTTCCTCAGCCACCGCCGAGCCCTGTGTCCCGGGAGCAAGTACGTCGACGTGGCACCCGCGGAGCGAGCGGAGTTCGAGGAGCACGTCGACAAGAGCAAGGTCGAGCTCGGCAACTGGGCTGGCCCCTACGGCTCACCCGGGGAGGTCCTGCTCCACCCAGATCGTTTTGCCTGAACTTGTG
Organism: Streptomyces sp. NPDC006393; assembly: GCF_040628575.1. Lineage (NCBI taxonomy): Bacteria > Bacillati > Actinomycetota > Actinomycetes > Kitasatosporales > Streptomycetaceae > Streptomyces > Streptomyces sp. NPDC006393. Next base: position 12,495 of record NZ_JBEXZD010000112.1, on the reverse strand, counting down.
TAGCGGTAGCCCCACCGCTGCGAAGCCTGGGCGACGAGGAACAGTCCGCGGCCTCCTTCGTCGGTCGTCCTTGCGTGGCGCAGCCGCGGTGATGTGCTGCTGCCGTCGACCACTTCGCAGGTGAGCACGTCGTGGCGGATCAAGCGCAGCCGGATCGGCGCGGAGCCGTAGCGGATGGCGTTGGTGACCAGCTCGCTGACGATGAGTTCGGTGGTGAACCGCAAGTCGCCGAGGCCCCACTCGTCGAGTTGCCGATTGGCCAGGGCTCGGGCATCGCTGACAGTCGCGGGGTTGTCGGGGATCTCCCAGGTGGCGACGCGGGAGCAGGGGACCGATGTGGTGCGGGCCAGCAGGAGGGCGGCATCGTCCCGGAGCGGGAGGGACAGCAGAGCGTCCACGGCGTCGTCGCACAATCTCTCAAGAGGCGCGCCCGGATCACGGAGAATGGAACGCAGCTCGGCCACGCCCTCATCGATGCCCCTGGTCTGGTCCTCCACCAGACCGTCCGTGAAGAGGGCGAGCAAGCTGCCGTCCGGGCAGGAGATCTCGACGGACTCGAACGGAACTTCGCCCACTCCCAGAGGTGAACCGGCGGGGAGGTCCGGTACGAAGGTCGTTCCGTCACGCTGCGTGACCACCGGTGGGGGGTGACCGGCGCATGCCATCGTGCACGTGCGGGCAACGGGATCGTAGATGGCGTACATGCAGGAGGCACCGAATGTTCCTAGGAGGCCGTAGTCCCCTTCGGTGGAATCCTTGAGCCGCGGCTGCTCCTCGCCGAGCCGTTTGACGAAGTCGTCGAGATGAGCGAGCAGTTCGTCCGGGGGCAGGTCCATGGCGGCCAGTGTGTGAACGGCGGCACGCAGTCGACCCATGGCTGCAGCCGCGTTGACCCCGTGGCCCACCACATCGCCGGCAACCAGGGCGACCCGGGCCGCGGACAGAGGGATGGCATCGACCCAGTCTCCGCCGACGCCCGCTTCCTCGGAGGCGGGAAAGTAGCGCCAGGCGATCTCGACTGCTTCACCGCTGCCGAGTTGGCCCGGCAGCAGACTGCGCTGCAGCGAGAGAGAAATCCTGCGTTCCTGCGTGAAGCGGTGAGCGGCCGCGAGTGCGGAACTCCCGTGAGCCGCGAACTGCTGGATGAAGGAGAGGTCATCCTGAGTGAAGGGCTGCTTGTTGCGGGCTCGCAGGAATGTGGCCAGGCCGAAGGTGATCCCGCCCGTACACAAGGGGACCATGATCGATGAGTGAAACATGCCTTCGTCGATCGTCTCGACACGTCCGGTCGCGCCCTCGCCCCATGCGCTGAGCGTCGCATCCAATGTGGTTTCCAAGATTCCCGCCCCACTGGCCATACATCGCGCGGCCGACGACTCCGGGCCGTACACCACGGCGTCCCCCGTTCTTTCGGGGGTACTTGCGCATACCCCCGAGGCGACCTTGTGGGCAGCGTGCTGCAGGTGGACGGAGCTTTGCGCGGATGCTTCGAGGATTTCGCCGCCCTGGACCACGGCTTCGGCAAGGTCGATGCTCACGAGGTCCGCGAAATCCGGCACGCAGATCTCCGCCAGTTCCTGGGCGGCTCGGACGGGATCCAGCTGCTTGCCGCACGCGTGGGCCCGGCTCAGTATCAGTTCTCGCTGATGTCTGCGCCACCGCTCGGTGACATCGACGACCAGATAGCACAGACCTGTGGCGCTCCCATGGTCGTCCTCGAGACGGAAGAAGGACGCCGAGTACATGTGGTCGCCGGTCGGGTCCGAGAGGGTCGGCCCGCGGTACTCGAAGTCGACCACGGGGGCGCCTGTTTCGAGGACGCGACGCATCATGGCCTCACCCCCCGCAACTCTCTCGGCGGGGAAGACGGCACTGACAGTGCGTCCCAGTCGGTCCGCAGCGCCGGAGGTTCGCACCAGGGCATCGTTGAACCACACGTACCTGAGGTCCGTGTCCATGATGGCCATGCCGACGGGGGAGTGCGAGAGCAGGCCGTCCAGCAAGGAGCGGTTCACTCCCGAGAATGCTTCCCCGGGGACGCACATGGCCATCAGCCAGCAGCCTCGGCCTTCGGCACCCCCCATTGCGCAAAGGCGGATCTCCAGCCGCAGATCGTGTCCGGCGCGGTGTCGGACACGCGTGACTCCGCTCCATTCGCCCCTCTCGGGCAGCGACAGAGAGCCGTCGGACGTAAGCACGGCGTTGACGGATCGGCCAAGGATCTCTTCTGCTCGGTAGCCCAGCAGTGCCTGGGCTGCCTCGGACCATCCGATGACGTTGACTGCACCGTCCACGAGAGCGGTCGCCGGTGCCCCCGCGAGGGCAGCTGACAGCTGAGGGGAGTGGCCTCGGTCGTTTGGAGCCGCAGTCATGGCACTCCCGGTCGGATGTACTCGGTGCCCCTATGGACGGAATCCTCCAGTCTCACGTCATTCTCCGGCACTGGGCCCGTGAGCGCGATATTTGTCCTCCCTCCCGGTCAACAGCGCAACGACTGGCACTCACGCACTCTCCCTCCGGAAGTGTCTCCCGGATGCCTACTCCGGATGTGCGGGAAGGAGGCCGTAACCACGTTCAGATGTGCTCACGGCGGGCACGGCGCATGGCACGCCTGCGGCGAAGTTCCCTATGAGGCAGTCCTGTTGTCCGCTTCGCCGTTCTCGGAACCCCTCTTACGCCCTCACCATATGTATGGCTTGGCGCCTACACGGCGGCGTGCTCCGGCGTATTCCAGGGGCGGGCCTTCAAGCCACGCGTCCCCCAGAGCGGGAGGGCGAGCATCACGGGCACTCTGAGGGCGGCCCCGACCTGGTGCGCGTCAGGGTGGCGGGCAAGGGAAGGGCGCCGCCCTCGAACCGCCGCCACGTGACGCGGAGCATAGTTGATTGACTAATCCACAAAGGGCGCTACTCTATCGACATGGCTCGTACCAGGGAGTTCGACATCGACCAGGCGGTGGACCGCGCCGTGGACCTGTTCTGGCGCCGCGGCTACGCCGAGACGTCCCTGCAGGACCTGCTGAAGGAGTTGTCGATAGGCAGCGGCAGCTTCTACGCGGCCTTCGGCTCGAAGGAGGGGCTCTATCTCCGCGCCCTCGAGCGCTACACCACTCTCCAGGGCAGCGGCCTGGAGAAGATCTTCGACGAGACGGCCGAGCTCAGGCCCGCGGTCCGCTTGATGCTCGCCTCCATGATCGAGGCGGACCTGGCCGACCCGACGCGCGGGTGTCTCGTGGTCAACGCCTCCACGCAGTGCGGCGACCAGCCCGCGGCGGCCGAGCGCGTCAGCACCGCGATCGGGCAGGTCGAGTCCTTCCTCGCCGGCGTCCTCGAACGGGCGCAGGCGCGGGGTGAACTCTCACCGCAGAAGGATCCGCGGGAGCTCGCCCGGTTCCTGACCACGTTCATCCAGGGTATTCGCGTCGTCGGCCGGGCCGGCATGGGACGGCAGTTCGTCGATGACGCCGTGACCACCGCGATGCGCGCATTGGACTGACCGCCGCAGCGCTCCCCGCGCCCATTCGGCGCTCTTCCTGCCAAAATTCTGTATCGAACAATCCAGTAAGGAAATGTCATGGATCTGCATCTCAAGGACAAGGTCGCCGTCGTCACCGGGGCCAGCAAGGGCATCGGCCTGGCCGTGGTCGAGAAGCTGGCCGGCGAGGGCGCCAAGGTCGTGGCGGGTAGCCGCACCTCCACGCCCGAGCTGGACGCCCTGGCGGCGAAGCACGACGTCGCGATCGTGTCGGTCGACCTGTCCACCGCGAACGGGGCCGAGCGGCTGGTCCAGCAGGCCGTGGAGCAATACGGCCGCGTCGACGTCCTCGTGAACAACGTCGGCGCGGCCGAGCCTCGGGAGTCGTTCCTCGAGGTCAGCGATGCCGACTGGCAGCGGATCTTCGACGTCACGTTCTTCAGTGCCGTACGGGTGAGCCGGGCGGCACTGCCCCACCTGGTCCAGGACGGCGGCGGGGCGATCGTGAACATCAGCTCGATCAACGCCCGGCTGCCCTTCCCCATGGTCGTGGACTACTCGGCGGCCAAGGCGGCCCTGACGAACCTGAACAAGGCGCTGTCCGAGGAGTTCGCGCCGCAGGGTGTCCGGGTCAACGCGGTCTCCCCGGGCCCGGTCCGCACTCCCTTCTGGACCGCTTCGGGCGGTTTCGCCGACGCCATGGCCGCGGCTGCCGGAGTCACGGCGCAGGAGGCGCTCGACGTGGTCGTACCGCAGAGCATGGGGATCACCTCCGGCCGGATCACCGAGGCGCACGAGGTCGCCGATCTCACCCTCTTCCTGGCCTCGCCGGTGGCGGGCAACATCACCGGAGCCGAGATCGTCATCGACGGCGGCCAGATCAAGACCCTCTGACTGATCCTCGACGCATCACCTCGCGATCCGGCGTCAAGGCCCACCGGCCGCGACACCGCGAGCGGCGGCGCCGGACGCGCAACCTCTCGCCGTTCTGCGCGCAGCCGGCGGAGGCCTGCCTGTCGCGCACGCCTGACGGACCGATCGTGCGAGAACGCGCCACCGGCCGCCGTCACGGGAACGCGGCCGATGCCGACGGCGTCATGGGACACGGTGTCTGACCGCCCCTCCTGTCCGGTCCCGCCCACTGGAATCGCCCCTGACGGCGGCACCTTCACGGCAGCCGCCCGGACGGGCGCGCCCTGAAAATTGTTTACAATTCAACCTCTTGAATCAAGTGGAGAACACAGCATGTCGGTCAACGACCCGATCACCCCTGAGCCGCTCCTGCAGCTCGGCTTGGGCTTCATGGCCTCCAAGACCCTCCTGAGCGCGGTGGAGCTGGGAATCTTCACCGTGCTGGCCGACGGCGGCCGCGACCGCGTGTCGCTCGCCGCCGAGGTGGGCCTGCACTCCAGGTCCTCCGCGGACTTCCTCGACGCACTCGTGTCGCTCGGGGTGCTCACCCGCGACGAGGACGGCACCTACGCCAACACCAGCGCCGCGGACCTGTTTCTGGACCGTGCCAAGCCGTCGTACGTGGGCGGGATCCTAGAGATGGCCAACACCCGTCTCTTCGGCTTCTGGAACAACCTCACCGACGCCCTGAAGACCGGGACCCTGCAGAACGAAGTCACCCACAGCGGCGCCCCGTTCTTCGCCACCCTCAGCCAGGACCCCGTCGCCTGGCGCACCTTCCTCAACGGTATGAACGGCGTCAGCACCCCGCTGGCCGGCGCCCTCGCCGCCGACTTCGACTGGACCGGGCGACGCCACGTCATCGACCTGGGCGGAGCCCTCGGCGCCGTCCCGGCCGCCGTTCTGCGCAGCAACCCGGACATCACCGGCGCCGTCTTCGAACTGCCTCCCGTGCAGCCGGTGTTCGAAGAGTTCGTCGCCGCACACGGCCTGGCCGACCGCCTCGCCTTCCACGGCGGCGACTTCTTCGCCGATCCGCTGCCCGAGGCCGACGTCTACGTCATGGGCCAGATCCTCCACGACTGGAACCTCGAGCAGCGCCTGTTCCTGCTGCAGAAGGCCTACGACGCCCTGCCGGAGGGCGGCACCCTGATCGTCTACGACGCCATGATCGACGACGAGCGCCGCCACAACACCTACGGCCTGATGCTGTCGCTGAACATGCTCATCGACACCGAGGGCGGCTCCGAGTACACCGTCGCGGACGCCACGCAGTGGCTCCGGTCGGTCGGCTTCGCCAAGGTGGAGGCACGCAGCCTGATCGGCGGCTACTCCGCCATCTACGCCACCAAGTGAGCGTGGGACGCGGCATCTTGCGGTGACGCGGGGGATGCCGAGCGGCCCGGCCTGCCCGCTCGGCATCCCCCTCCGCCATGCTGCGGGTGACGCCGGCACCGCACCGACGACGAGTCCCCCCACGCAGATCGGCTTGGCCTTCTGGAACGAAGAGTTGAAGGTGACCGCGTCCTGACAGACGTCCGATCCCATCCCGGTCGGCACCGGCAGCGCTTCGACCGCGACCAGCCCCGCCACCCGCGCGGCCGCGTTGTTGACGCCGCTGGCCGGACCCGCCCGCGTGACATCGATGGACTCGAGCGCGGTGGCGGGCAGAGTGTCGATGCCGACACCGTCCCGCAACGCCCGCTTCGCCTGTGCGACCGGTACGCGCCCCAAGGGGCAGTGACCTCGGTGGTTTCTCCGGCTTTTCCCCTCCCGCCTCCGGACGTCTCACCGTGTGCCGGACGGGAAAGAGAAAGACCGTTCTATGCTGGACGGTATGTCGAAGACAGAGGGAGTGTCCGCCCCGGTTCGCCGCTCCGCGGCCCGCGACCGGCTACTGGTCACCGCGAGCCGGCTCTTCTACTGCGAGGGCATCCGTGGCGTCGGGGTGGATCGCGTCATGGCGGAGGCCGATGTGGCCCGGGGCACCTTCTACCGGCACTTCGACGGCAAGGACGACCTGGTGCGCGCCTACCTCGAGGCGGCCGACCGGAAGATCCGGGAGAGCGTCACCGCGGCCGCGGAGGAGATCCCTTCCCCTGCCGGATTCCTTGCCGCGGTGGCGCACGGGATCGGCGACGAGGTGTGCGGCGCGGGGTTTCGCGGCTGTCCGTTCATCAATGCGGCCGCCGAGTATCCGGACCCCGCAAGCGTGATCCACCGTGCGGTGCTGCGGCACCGTGCCTGGTTCCGCGGGGTACTGGTGGACGCGTTCCGGCGGCTCGGCGCGACCAGCCCCGAGCAGTCCGCCGACTCCATGGTGGCCCTGCGCGACGGCGCGATGGTGGCGGGCTACCTCGGTGACGCCCAGGCGGCGAGCGCCGTCCTGCAGCACGGAGTGACCGCTCTGGTCGCAGCCCGCTGAGCGGCTCCCGTACTCCCTGCTCGCGTTTTCGGTTGCTCCTCGCCCCGCTGGGTCAGATCCAGCGGGGCGAAGATGCCTGCGGGTCCGGCATCTCGAAGAAGCGCTGCCGGCCCGGCCAGGTCACCGAGCCGTGGCGGCCTGCTCGACGAGGCGGGTCACGGCGTGCGGGTCGGTCACGGCGATGGCGTGCGGGCCGGCGACCTCGACCGTGTGCGCGTGGGCACGGGCGGCCATGGCGCGCTCCGCGGCAGCGGGAAGCGTGTGGTCGTCGTGGGCGACCAGGTACCAGGAGGGAATCGTCTTCCAGGCCGGGGTCCCCGAGGGCTCGCCGACTGCCTGCGCCGTGATGGGACGCTGCGTGGCGGCGAGTTCCGCGGCCTTGGCGGTGTTGACCCGGTCGCTCAGGAAGACGTCACGGTACTTGTCCGGCTTGATGTAGAGGTCGGTCCCGGTGCTGCCGTCCGCCTGTGTGAAGGGGACGGGGCTCAGGGCCGTGGGCAGGGCGGCGTGGGGGTCGTCACTGAGGTGGCTGCCGGGGAACTCGGCGACCAGGTCCGCGGTGCTCTCACCCTTGTCCGGTGCGAAGGCGGCGACATAGACGAGTGCCTTCACATGGGAGTTGCCGGTGGCCGCGTCGGTGATGACGGCGCCGCCGTAGGAGTGGCCGACCAGGACGATCGGGCCCTTGATGGTCTTGAGGTAGTCGGCCAGATAGGCCGAGTCGCTGCTCAGACCGCGCAGCGGCGTGGCGGGAGCCGAGACCTTGTAGCCGTCGGCCCGCAAGCGCTTGACGACCCCGCTCCAACTGGACGAGTCCGCCCATGCGCCGTGCACCAGCACGATCGTGGGCTTCGCCTCGCGCCCGGGATGGTGGGCCGGCGTGGCGAATGCGGCGGTGCCGACGCTGGCGGCGAGGGCGAAACCCGTGGTGACGATGGCCGCGAGGCGGCCGGAGCGATGGTGGGACACCTGTCTTCATCCTTGAGTGATGTGCGCAGCCTCGGATGTCCGCCGCTCTGGAGCGGACGGACGAGAGCCCGTCGGGGCTCCGGAGGATGCGTAGATGGAACGTTCTGTTCACATTGACGGTAGGGCGGGGGCCCGGCACGGGCAACAAGGGGCGGGGGAAGATAGATCACACCCTCCGCGGGGAATGAACGCCGATTCACCATCGCGCAGCGACAGGTCGGACGGAGAACATGCCGTCGTCGCCGCGCAGTCCATCCGGACTGGCCGAGGGGTCGTGGCGGTGGATGAGCGAGTCGCTCAAGGTCCTCGGCGAGCGCGTCCAGGCGGTGAGCCGAGCACCTGGGGGCAGGCGGGGCGGACTGCGGCGTGTGTGTCGGCGTTTGTGGCCGGGGATCGACCCTCGTCGATGCCAGTGGCGGGCGCGAAGCGGCGCACGGTGGAGTGGTCCAGTCGCAGTTGCCCACGAAGCCGTGGCCCGCAGTTCTCCGGCACCTGGGGGGAGCCGAACCCGGCGGCGTGGCCACCGGACGGGCCGAGCGTCGCTCCACGGCTCGGAACAAGCGCGCGGGCGCCGTCCCCCGGCATGTCGCGTGCGGCCCGCCGGCTCCGGAACACGCGCGTGTTTCCTGCAGCCGGACGCGCGCAATGTGCAGGAAACCGCTTGGTCACGCTGCGCATACTCGGGGCTCAGACGACCGACGTACCCCAGCTGACAAGCGGAGGCACAGCCCCATGCGTACGTTCGCCCACACATCCCCGCCCTCGCGGGTCGTCTTCGGTGCCGGCACCGTGGGCCGGCTGCGCCAGGAGGTCGAGCGGCTCGGCTGCTCCCGGATTCTGCTGCTGTCCAGCCCGCCCGTGGCGGAGGCCGCCGCGCGGGTCCGTGAGGCGCTCGGTGACCTGCTGGCGGCGGAGTTCGACGGCGCGGCGATGCACACCCCGGTGGAGGTGACCGAGCAGGCGCTCGAGGTGCTGACGGACGCCGCGGCCGACGGCATCGTCGCCGTCGGAGGCGGCTCGACGACCGGCCTGTCCAAGGCGCTGGCCCTGCGCACGGACCTCCCGCAGGTGATCGTGCCGACCACATACGCCGGTTCCGAGGTGACCCCCGTCCTCGGTGAGACGCGGGCCGGGCGCAAGGTCACCCAGTCGTCCCCGGCGATCCTGCCCGAAACCGTCGTCTACGACGTCGACTTCACCCTCACGCTGCCGCTGCCCATGACGGTCACCAGCGGCGTCAACGCCCTTGCGCACGCCGTGGAGGCGCTGTACTCCGCAGACGCCGACCCGGTCACCGACCAGCACGCCCTGGACGCGGTCTCCCACATCGCGCGGGGGCTGCCCCGGCTGGCCGCCGACCCCGCCGACCGGGAGGCGCGGGCCGATCTGCTGTACGCGGCCTGGCTCGCCGGGACCTGTCTCGCCACGGTCGGCATGGGTCTGCACCACAAGCTGTGCCACACCCTCGGCGGCAGCTTCGACCTGCCGCACGCCCAGACGCACACCGTCGTGCTCCCGCACGCCATGGCCTACAACGCGCCCGCGGTGCCCGACGTGATGCGCCGCATCGCCAAGGCGCTGGGCGTGCCCGACGCCCCGAGCGGCGTGTACGACCTGGTCGTCTCCCTCGGCGGCCCCACCTCGCTGCGCGAACTCGGGATGCCGGAGACCGGCCTGGCCCGCGCGGCGGAACTGGCCGCCTCGACGCCGTACCCGAATCCGCGCGAGCTGACCACCGAGGGCATCGCCCAGTTGCTGGACGGCGCCTGGCAGGGACGCCGTCCTCAGGGCCCGCCGTCCACGGAGTCGAAGCTGGCCCGGCTGACCGAGGAGGTGGTGGCCAGTTTTGCCGAGGCCCCGGACCCGCGCGTCCGCACGCTGCTGAGCGACCTCGTCCGGCACCTGCATGCCTTCGTCGCGGCCAACGACGTCACCGATGCCGAATGGCAGTACGCCATCGACTTCCTCACCCGCACCGGACAGATCTGCAGCCCGACGCGCCAGGAGTTCGTCCTGCTGTCGGACACCCTCGGCATCTCCAGCGCCGTGGACCTGCTCACCAACTCCCGCACACCCGAGACCACCCCGTCGGCGGTGCTCGGCCCCTTCTATGTGGAGGGCCCGCCCGAGGCCGCACCCGGCAGCGACATCTCCGGAGGGCTGCACGGCACCCCACTGTGGGTGGACGTACGAGTCACCGACACCGACGGCCGGCCGGTCAAGGACGCGGTCGTGGACGTGTGGCAGTCCGACGAGGACGGCTTCTACGACGTCCAGCTCCCCGACCTGGACGGGCCGGTGCTGCGCGCCCGGCTGCGCAGCGACGCCGAGGGACGGATCACGTTCTGGTCCATCCTTCCCTCGCACTACCCGATCCCCGGGGACGGGCCCGTCGGGCAGATGCTCGACGCCGTCGGACGCCACCCCTACCGGGCGCCCCACCTGCACTTCATGTTCGACGCACCCGGTCACCGCCGGCTCGTCACCCAGCTGTTCGTGGCCGGCGGAGCCTACCTGGACAGCGACACCGTCTTCGGAGTCAAGGACGAGCTCGTCGTCGACTTCGCCCCGCAGACCGGCCCCACCCCCGACGGCCGGCCGCTCGACGGCGAATGGTGCCGTCTCGACTACACCTTCCGTCTCGCCCCCCTGGCCGGATGACCGAGGAGCACCCACCCATGACGACCACCGACGCACACCACCCGTACGACACCGACGTCCTCGTCGTCGGCAGCGGCCCCGCCGGCGGCTCGGCCGCGCTCCTGCTGGCCACCTACGGCATCCGCACCCTGCTGGTCACGAAGTACGGCTGGCTGGCGAACACGCCCCGGGCGCACATCACCAACCAGCGCACCATGGAGGTTCTTCGTGACCTGGGTGTCGAGTCGGAGGCGATGACGTTCGGCAGCCCGTCCCACCTCATGGGGGACACCGTTGTGTGCACGGCGCTCACCGGAGACGAGATCGGGCGCATCCGCAGCTGGGGCACGGGCCCGGCGACGGCCACCGAGTACGCGTCGAAGAGCCCGTGCGAGATGATCGACCTGCCGCAGACATACTTGGAACCGATCCTGGTGAACAATGCGGCGGCCCGCGGTGCCAAGGTCCGCTTCGACACCGAGTTCCTCCGCTTCACCCAGGACGAGGACGGCGTCACCGCCGTGCTGCGCGACCGGGTCCGCGGCGACGAGTTCACCGTACGGGCCCGCTACCTGATCGGCGCGGACGGTGGACGCAGCGCGGTCGCCGAGCAGCTCGGCCTGCCCTTCGCCGGCCGCATGGCCAAGGCCGGCAGCATGAATATCGTCTTCAAGGCCGACCTCGCCCGGTACTGCGCCCACCGGCCGAGCGTCCTGTACTGGGTGCTGAGGCCGGGGGCGGAGACCGGTGGCATCGGCATGGGCCTGGTCCGCATGGTCCGCCCGTGGAACGAGTGGCTGCTGGTGTGGGGTTACGACATCGAGCAACCGCCGCCTCAGGTCGACGAAGAGACCGCGCGGAGCATCGTGCGCGACCTCGTGGGCGATCCCGGCCTGCCGGTGGAGATCACGTCGACCTCGCTGTGGACCGTCAACCACGCCTACGCCACGCAGTACTCCTCCGGCAGGGTCTTCTGTGCCGGGGACGCCGTGCACCGCCACCCGCCGTCCAACGGGCTGGGCTCCAACACCTCCGTCCAGGACGCGTACAACCTGGCCTGGAAACTGGCGATGGTGATCCGTGGCGAGGCCGGGCAGGCGCTCCTCGACAGTTACACGGCCGAACGCGCCCCCGTGGGGCGGCAGATCGTCGAGCGGGCCAACCTCAGCCGCGACCAGTTCGGCCCGGTCTTCGAGGTGCTCGGCGTCGGCGGCGGCAGCGACGAGGAGGCCATCGCCGAAGGACTCGCGGCGATACGGGCGCGGACGCCCGAGGGCGCCAAGAAGAGGCGGCTGCTGAGAGAGGCCATCCAGCTCAAGAACTACGAGTTCAACGCGCACGGCGTGGAGATGAACCAGCGTTACGTCTCCTCGGCGGTGCTCCCCGACGACGACGGCGCCGAAGTCTGGGACGAGGACCGGGAACTGGTGCACCGGCCGACGACCCGGCCCGGCGCCAAACTCCCGCACGCCTGGCTCGTAGACGCGCGGGGAGAGCGGCTGTCCACGCTGGACGTCGTCGGTGACGGTGTCCTCACGGTGCTGACCGGTCTGTCGGGCGGTGTCTGGGACACGGCCGCGAGCGCCTGCCGGGACGCCCTCGGCGTGCCGCTGCACGTGGTGCGCGTCGGCGCCGACGACCTCCGCGACCCGTACGGCGAATGGAGCCGGGTCAGTGAGATCGCCGAGGACGGAGTCCTCCTTGTGCGCCCGGACGGCCACGTGGCCTGGCGCCGGGCCACCGCCCCGGAAAGCGCGCAGTCGGCGCAGGACGAACTGCTCGACGCGCTCCGGCACGTTTTGGCGCGTTAGGGTCTGTCCGGCGGATCATGGCGCGGACGCGGGCCCTGGCACACCCATCTGCGGCGTTGTCGTCGGGGGGGGCCGATCCTCGCGCCGACGTCGCCCGGATCACGGGCTCGTACCTCGGAGAACACGGCGTTCGCGCGCCGCCCGCCCTCGTAGTCACCCGGGGAACTCCGCGCACGTGGCCTCGCCCGGCCGGTGGCTTTAGGGGGGACCAGGGCGGGGCCGAGGGTGGCCTGGACGACCACGTGCAGGTGGAAGGCGCCGAGG
>NZ_JBEXZD010000111.1:0-27873 GCF_040628575.1 Streptomyces sp. NPDC006393 | reverse complement strand
CCCTGGTGGAGGCGGTTTGGCTAAACAGCCATTCGGATTTCAGCGCCGCATATCCGGGCTTGATCACGTCATTGATCATGGCCAGTCGTTCATCGAAAGGAATGAACGCTGATTTCATCGCATTGACGGAGAACCACTGCATGTCGTCGAGCGTGTAACCGAATGCCTCGACCAGGTGCTCGAACTCCCGGCTCATGCTGGTGTGGGACATGAGCCGGTTGTCCGTGTTGACCGTGGCGCGGAAGTGCAGGCGGCGCAGCAGCCCGATGGGGTGCTCGGCGTAGGAGGTGGCCGCGCCGGTCTGGAGGTTGGAGCTCGGGCACAGCTCCAGGGGGATGCGCTTGTCGCGGACGTAGGAGGCGAGCCGCCCGAGCGTGACGCTGCCGTCCTCGTGGACGTGGATGTCGTCGATGATGCGCACCCCGTGCCCGAGCCGGTCGGCGCCGCACCACTGGAGGGCCTGCCAGATGGAGGGCAGGCCGAACGCCTCGCCGGCGTGGATGGTGAAGTGGTTGTTCTCCCGCTTCAGGTACTCGAAGGCGTCCAGGTGCCGGGTGGGCGGGTATCCGGCCTCGGCGCCGGCGATGTCGAAGCCGACGACGCCGAAGTCGCGGTAGCGGTTGGCGAGTTCGGCGATCTCCAGGGCGCGGGCCGCGTGCCGCATGGCGGTGAGCAGGGCGCCGATCCGGATGCGCCGGCCGTCGGCGAGGGCGAGCCGCTCGCCCTCCCGGAACCCTTCGTTGACGGCCTCGACGACCTCCTCCAGGCTCAGTCCGCCCTCCAGGTGCTGCTCGGGGGCGTAGCGCACCTCGGCGTAGACGACGCCGTCCTCGGCGAGGTCCTGGGCGCACTCGCGGGCGACGCGGACGAGCGCGTCCCGGGTCTGCATCACGCCGACGGTGTGGGAGAAGGTCTCCAGGTACCGCTCCAGGGAGCCGGAGTCGGCGGCCTCGCGGAACCACAGGCCGAGCTTTTCCGGATCGGTGTCGGGGAGTGGGGAGTAGCCCGAGGCGCGGGCGAGGTCGACGACGGTGCCCGGGCGGAGTCCGCCGTCGAGGTGGTCGTGCAGCAGAACCTTGGGCGCCCGGCGGATCTGGTCCGTGCTCGGGGTGTTCCCCAGGTGGGCAGTCTGGTTCGTCATTTCCGCACTCTAACGCCTACGCGCGTAGAAATCCGGGGTTCCCGGAGCGCGCGGCCGACGGCCGGTTCCCGCCCTGTACACATCCGTCGATACGTAACGGTGACCGCACGGACGGGTGGCGTGGACCGGTGCTTCTGACACTGTTCTGTCATGGCACAGCAAGCGACGCCGGTCCGCGCGGCCCGGCTGGGGAGGACGCTCGGCCCGGAGCCGACGGCGGTGAGCGGAGCGGTGCTGCTGCTTCCGGGCGGCCGGGAGGTCTCCGGGCGCAGGCCCTCCCCGGTGCTGGCGACCGCCTCCATGCGCGCCCTCGGGCGCCGGCTGGCCCGCGCGGCGCGCGGCCAGGGCCTGGCCACGCACGTGGTGCACTACCGCTACCGCGGCTGGAACGGCCACGAGGCGCACCTCGCCCGCGACGCCACCTGGGCGGTCGAGGAGGTCGTACGGCGCTACGGCGACGTCCCGGTGTGCCTGGCCGGACTCGACATGGGCGGCCGGGCGGCGCTGCGCGCGGGCGGGCACGAGGCGGTCGAGGCGGTGGTGGCGATCGCCCCCTGGCTGCCCGAGGAGGACGTGGCCGCCTCCCCCGAACCGGTGAAGCAGCTCGTCGGGCGCCGGGTGCTGATCGTGCACGGCACCAACGACGAGCGCACCGACCCCGAGCTGTCCTTCCGGTTCGCGACGCGGGCGAAGAAGGCGAACCGGGACGTGTGCCGGTTCGAGGTGCACGCCGACGGGCACGGGCTGCGCCAGTACCGCGACGAGGTCACCGCGCTGGCCACCGACTTCGTCATGGGCACCCTGTTCGGGCGGCCCTTCTCACGGCCCGTGCAGGACGCCCTGGCCGCGCCCCCGCCGCTGGGGCTGCGGATGCCGCTGGCGGCGGGGTTCGGCAGGACGCTGCGGAACTGAACGCCCCAGGGCCTCTCGTTTGGATCATGCCGGGCTCGCGGGCCCTGGCACCGCGCCTCGCCGCGTTGTCGTCGGTTGCCATGGCTCCGCCATGACGCCCTCCTCCGCCTTGCGATCCTCCCCCACTGCCTGAACGGCGTGGGAGGTACCCCCATCACCAGACCCCGCTCCCTGATCCGGCCTGATCCAAACGAAAGGCCCTAGCGAGACACCCCCTGGCGGCGTCAGGGCAGCAGCCTGCCGCGCCGGGACAGCAGGAACTTCTTGAACGCCGCCACCGGAGGTGTGTCCGGATGGCCCTCCAGCCAGGCGACGCCGATCTCCCGTACCGCGCGCGGGGCCGTGACCGTCAGTTCGGCGACGCCTGGCCGGGGCACGGGCGGCGGGGGCAGCAGGGCCACGCCGAGCCCGGCGGCGACCAGGCCCCGCAGGGTTTCCGTCTCCTCGCCCTCGAAGGCCACCCTCGGCTTGAAGCCGGCCTCGCGGCAGAGGGCGTCGGTGATGCGGCGCAGTCCGTAGCCGGGCTCCAGGGTCACGAACACCTCCTCGGCGGCCTCGGCGAGGCGGACGCGGCGGCGGTCGGCGAGCCGGTGGTCGGCGGGGACGACCAGGCGCAGCTTCTGCTCGTCCAGGCGGCGGGCGACGAGGTCGGGGGCGTCGGGCACGGGTGAGGTCAGGCACAGGTCCAGCTCGCCCGCGCGCAGCCGTTCCAGCATGGCCTCGCCGTAGTTCTGGACGAGGCTGAAGCGGACGCGGGGGTGGTCGGCGCGGAAGGCGTGGATCAGTCCGGGCACGGTCTCGGCGCCCATGGTGTGCAGGAAGCCGAAGGCGACCTTGCCGGTGGCCGGGTCGGCGTCGGCGCGTACCTCCTCGGCGGCGCGTTCGATCTCGGCGAGGGCCCGTTCGACGGAGGCGAGGAAGGTGCGGCCGGCGGGGGTGAGGGAGACCGTACGGCCGTGCCGGGCGAACAGGTCGACGCCGAGGTCCTGCTCCAGGCGGACCATGGCGCGGGAGAGGGTGGACTGCGGGACCTGCATCTCCTGGGCGGCGCGCGTGACGTGCTCGGTGCGGGCGACGCCGGCGAAGTGGGCGAGGCGGGGCGCGAGCAGGCGCGCGATGTCCTCGGTGTTCTTTTCGATGTCTTCTGTGTCACCGGACGGTGACAGTCGACCTTGTGACCTCTGCTGATGCGCCATGGGAACGATTATGGCCATTCCATGCATTGGACGGATGAGGGTCGGGGTTCCTACGGTCGAAGCATGTCTCCCGCCAGTACCGGGGCGTCCACCGTCGTGGGCGCCGCACGCACCGTCCCCGCCGTCGACGCCACCGACTCCCGTATGACCCCGGGCGGTCCCGGCTACCGCCGGATGAGCCTCGCCCTCTTCCTCGCCGGTGTCGCGACCTTCGCGCTGCTGTACTCCACGCAGGCACTGCTGCCGCTGATCTCCGGGGAGTTCGGGGTGGCGGCGAGCGAGGCGAGCTGGACGGTCGCGGCGGCGACCGGTGGGCTGGCCCTGTTCGTCCTCCCGATGAGCGCGCTGTCGGAACGTTTCGGCCGCCGTACGGTGATGACGGCCTCGCTGGCGGTCGCGGTGGCCGTCGGCCTGCTGGTGCCGTTCGCGCCGTCGCTCGGCGCGCTGGTGGTGCTGCGGGCGTTGCAGGGCGCCGCGCTGGCGGGGCTGCCGGCCTCCGCGCAGGCCTATCTGGCGGAGGAGGTCCGCCCCAGGGCGCTGGTCACGGCGATCGGCCTGTTCGTGGCGGGCAACAGCGTGGGTGGGATGAGCGGCCGGGTGATCACGGGCTGGGTCGCCCAGGAGTGGGGCTGGCGGGTCGCCGTGGGTGTCGTCGGCGTGATCGCGGTGCTGTGCGCGGTGGCGTTCCGCCTGCTGCTGCCGGCGCCGAGGCACTTCAGGCCGGGCTCGCTGCGCCCGCGCGTGCTGGCCGGCACGGTCCGCGACCACCTGGCCGATCCGCTGCTGCGCCGCCTGTACGCGATCGGCGCGCTGTTCATGACGGTGTTCGGCGGGGTCTACACGGTGATCGGCTACCGCCTGACCGAGGCACCGTTCTCCCTCCCCCAGGGCATCGTCGGCTCGATCTTCCTGGTCTATCTCGTGGGCACGGTGTCGGCGTCGACGGCGGGACGGCTGGTGGGCCGGCTGGGCCGCAGGGGCGCCCTGTACCTGGCGGGTGCCACGACGGCGGCGGGACTGCTGCTGTCGCTGCTGGACTCCGTCGCGCCGGTGCTCCTCGGCCTGGTCCTGATCACGGCGGGCTTCTTCGCCGGGCACGCGGTGGCCTCCTCGGCGGTCAGCAAGACCGCCGCCCACGGCCGCGCCCAGGCCTCCGCGCTGTACCAGTCCGCCTACTACATCGGCTCCAGCGCCGGCAGCACGGTCGGCGCCATCGCCTTCCACGCCCAGGGCTGGCCGGGGACGGTCGGCGTGGGTCTGCTGGCGGTGCTGGGCGTCGTGACGATCACGGTGCTCGGCTCCCGGGCGGCCCGGGCGGCGGCGCGTCGCGGGCCGGTGGCGGCGTAGCCCGCCCCCGTCTCGCCCACGGCGTAGCCCGCCCCTTCGCACCGGCAGCACCGGGCGAACTGGGGTGCGAATGATGCCATCACGCCTGTGACCTGCTGCTTCCTCCGCTCCGGGGGCCGTTGTCAGTGGCCTGCGGTAGCTTCCGAAGTGCTGGGCGCGATGGACGCGCGCGGACGGAACGGCCACAGGGGTGGGTGGACGACGATGAGCAACGGTACGGCGACGGCGGATCTCGACGCAGAGCTGGAGAAGTACCGGGTCGAGCTGACCGGTTACTGCTACCGCATGCTCGGCTCGTCCTTCGAGGCCGAGGACGCGGTGCAGGACACCCTGGTGCGCGCCTGGCGCAGCCACGACAGGTTCGAGGGCCGCTCCAGCCTTCGCTCGTGGCTGTACCGCATCGCGACGAACGTGTGCCTGGACATGCTGTCGGCGGGCAACAAGCGGGCCCGGCCGATGGATCTGACGGAGTCGACTCCGCTGGCCCGGGCGGCGCTGGCGCCCCGGCCGGACAACACCTGGCTGGAGCCGATGCCGGACGGCCGGGTCCTGCCGGCGGTCGAGGACCCGGCGGAGGCGGCGGTCGCCAAGGAGTCCGTACGGCTGGCCTTCATGGCGGCGCTCCAGCAGCTCCCGGCCAAGCAGCGGGCCGTGCTGATCCTGCGCGAGGTGCTGGCCTGGAAGGCGAGCGAGGTCGCCGAGCTGCTCGGCACGACGGTCGCCTCGGTCAACAGCGCCCTGCAACGGGCGCGGGCCACGCTCGCCGAGCGGGAGGACACAGGCGCCCGCGCCGAGGTGTCCGACCCGCTGGACGAGGAGCAGCAAAAGCTCCTGGAGCGCTATGTGAAGGCGTTCGAGGGGTACGACATGACGGCGCTGACCGCGCTGCTGCACGAGGACGCGGTGATGACGATGCCGCCGTTCGACCTGTGGCTGACCGGCTCGGCGGACATCACCGGCTTCATGACGACGCTCGGCGCGGCCTGTGCGGGCTCGCGCCTGCTGCCGGTGCGGGCGAACGGGCTGCCGGGCTTCGCGCAGTACAAGCCGGACCCGGAGAAGGGCGGCTTCACGCCGTGGGCCGTGCAGGTGCTGGAGATCTCAGACGGCCGGATCCTCGGCTTCCACTGCTTCCTCGACACCCAGCGCTGGTTCCCGCTGTTCGGACTGCCCCTCCGTCTCGAAGGTGAGGCCGACCAGGGCGAGCAGGGGGTGTAGCGCCGGGTCGGGGTCGCGCAGCCGGATGCGGCCCCCGGCCCGCCGGGCGGCCAGCTGAAGCCGCGCCAGCAGGTCGACGGTGCCGAGGCCGGGCGGTCCCAGCCCGCCCACGTCGCACACCACGACACCGGCTCCGGTCGTCTCCAGCAGACCGCGCACGTCGTCGCACAGCCCCCTCACCTCCTCCCGGGTGACGGGGCCGGCGAGCACGAGCACGGCGGGTGTCTTGGCGTCCACGATCGGTAGACCCCCCTGCGGGCGACAACTCATCGCGGTGGGACGACCCGCCGGAGATCACATTGACCCGCCGCCCTCCCTCCCCGGAGGGTGAGTGCATGCCCCATGGATCAGCACCGCCCTGGATACCCGACTGCCTCCTGCCACCCGCCGAGGAGTCCGCGTGCAAGGGGTGTTGACGGGTTTCGCGGTCATCGCGGTCGTGATCGGCGTCGGCTATCTGATCGGGCGGCGCGGCTACCTCGGCGACCAGGGGCGGGAGGTGCTGACCAAGCTGGCCTTCCATGTGGCGACCCCGGCGCTGCTGTTCACCACGCTGGCCCGGGCCGACCTGTCGGTGGTCTTCTCCGGCCGGCTGCTGGTGACGGCGGCGAGCACGGCGGCAGCGGCGGGCGTCTTCGTGGCGTTCGGCGCGATGCGGCACTGGGGCGTGGGCCGCACCACGATCGGCGCCCTGTGCTCCAGTTACGTCAACTCCGGCAACCTGGGCATCCCGATCGCCGCGTACGTCCTCGGGGACGCCTCGCTGGTGGCCCCGGTGCTGCTGTTCCAGCAGATCCTGGTCACGCCCATCGCCCTGACGGTCCTGGACCTGTCCGGCGCGGGCGAGAAGGGCCCACTGTGGCAGCGTCTGCTGACGCCGCTGCGCAACCCGGTCGCGGTGGGCGCCCTGAGCGGCGTCCTGATCTCGGCGACCGGCGTGCGCGTGCCCGGCCCGGTCATGGAGCCGCTCACGCTGATCGCCAACATGTCCGTCCCGGCCGTCCTGCTGGCCTTCGGGATCGCCCTGCGCGGCAGCGCGGCCCCCGCCCGGGGCCGGGACCGCCACCTGGTGCTGCTGTCGGTCGCGTTGAAGTCGGTGGGCCAGCCGGTCGCGGCCTGGGCCCTGGCGACGAGCGTCTTCGGGCTGCGGGGCCCGCAACTGCTGGACGTGGTGGTGACCTCGGCCCTGCCCGCCGCCCAGAACCTGTTCACGTACGCGAGCCGCTACCGGGTGGGCGAGTCACTGGCCCAGGAGTCGATCCTGCTGTCGACGATCCTGTCGGTGCCGGTGTTGGTGGCCGTCGCGGCATTGCTCGGGTGACGGGGTGTCAGTCCACCGGGAATTCACTGGTGTCGATCACGACGTCGAAGGGGGCGGGCAGTTTGACGGGTTCGCCGAACTTGGCCGTGGCCAGGGGGCGGTAGACGTCGCCCTTCGGCTCTCCGTAGAGCGTCACGGTGGGACCGTCGGCGGCCCAGCGGTCAACGAGGAGGTAGAGCGGGATGCCAGCGGTGGCGTATGCGGCGGGCTTGCTGATGCGGTCGTGGCGGGCGTTGGACTTGGACGTCACCTCGACGACGAGCTCGGCGAGAGCAGCCGGGACGTGAGTATCCGATTCCGCGCATTCCGGCAGCGGAGCAACCACAAGGTCCGGGATGAGCATGCCCAGACGCGACGGCACGGCGATGGCCAGTGTCTGGAAGATCTCCCAGTCTTCGGGGATCACGGAATAGAGGCGACGCTGGATGCGAGCCGCGATCACGTTATGACGGGGTGCGGGAGCGGGTGACACGGTGATGATCCCCTCGATGATCTCCACCTTGCTGCCCTCGGGCCATTCCATCTCCTCCCAGAACCGGACGAGGTCGTCCCAGCTCTGGTCGGGGTCCTGGCTCACGGTGAGTGCGCTCATGGCGGTTCTCCTATCGGTGCGTCACCGATCCCAGCATGCCGAACGGGACCGGTGCAGGTCCACCGATCCCGTTCACCCAAAAGGGGAAAGTGCAGGTCAGGCGATACGTTCCAGCACTACCGGAGACGCCGTGAAGTCCGTGCCCGGCTCCGCGACGTCGTAGGAGCCGGCCACCGCCTCGAGGGCGTACTCGAAGCGCTCCGGGGTGTCCGTGTGGAGGGTCAGGAGGGGCTGGCCCTCCGTCACCTTGTCGCCCGGCTTGGCGTGGAGTTCGACGCCCGCCGCCGCCTGTACCGGGTCCTCCTTGCGGGCGCGGCCCGCGCCGAGGCGCCAGGCGGCGACGCCGATGCCGTAGGCGTCGAGGCGGGTCAGGACGCCGGAGGCGGCGGCCTTGACCACATGCTGTTCCTTCGACGTGGGCAGGGGCGCGTCCGGGTCGCCGCCCTGGGCGGCGATCATGCGGCGCCAGACGTCCATCGCCGAGCCGTCGGCCAGGGCCTTGGCGGGGTCGGCGTCCTTCAGGCCGGCCGCGTCCAGCATCTCCCGGGCCAGGGCCAGGGTCAGCTCCACCACGTCCGCCGGGCCGCCGCCCGCCAGGACCTCCACGGACTCGCGGACCTCCAGGGCGTTGCCCGCCGTCAGGCCGAGCGGCGTTGCCATGTCGGTGAGCAGGGCGACCGTCTTCACGCCGTGGTCGGTGCCGAGGCCGACCATCGTGGACGCCAGCTCACGGGCGTCCTCGATGGTCTTCATGAAGGCGCCGGAGCCCACCTTCACGTCCAGGACCAGGCTGCCCGTGCCCTCCGCGATCTTCTTGGACATGATGGAGGAGGCGATCAGCGGGATCGCCTCGACCGTGCCGGTCACGTCACGCAGGGCGTAGAGCTTCTTGTCGGCGGGGGCCAGGCCGTCGCCCGCCGCGCAGATCACGGCGCCGACCTCGTCCAGGACGCGCAGCATCTCCTCGTTGGACAGCAGCGCCCGCCAGCCGGGGATCGACTCCAGCTTGTCCAGCGTGCCGCCGGTGTGGCCGAGGCCCCGGCCGGACAGCTGGGGTACGGCGGCGCCGCAGGCGGCGACCAGCGGGGCCAGCGGCAGGGTGATCTTGTCGCCGACGCCGCCCGTGGAGTGCTTGTCGGCGGTGGGGCGGGACAGGGAGGAGAAGTCCATGCGCTCGCCGGAGGCGATCATCGCGGCGGTCCAGCGGGCGATCTCCCGGCGGTCCATGCCGTTGAGGAGGATGGCCATCGCGAGCGCGGACATCTGCTCGTCGGCGACCTCCCCGCGGGTGTACGCGTCGATGACCCAGTCGATCTGCGCGTCGCTGAGCTCGCCGCGGTCCCGCTTGGTGCGGATGACGGAGATGGCGTCCATGGCCATGGGGTGGGGTTCCTTCCGGGTGCGAAGGGAGACGGCCCCGTGCGGGCCGGCCACGAGGGACGGCTCGTACGGGGCCGCACGGTTGTTACTTGCTGAGGTGGTCCGGTGTTACTTGCTGAGATGGTCCGGCCCGAAGGCCTGCGGCAGCATCTGGGACAGCGGCAGGATCCCCGCCGGGGTCTCCAGCAGCAGGTCCGGCCCGCCGAACTCGTACAGCAGCTGGCGGCAGCGCCCGCACGGCACGAGGATGTCGCCCCGGCCGTCCACGCAGGTGAAGTGGGTGAGCCGGCCGCCGCCGCTGTTCTGGAGCTGCGAGACGAGTCCGCACTCGGCGCACAGGCCGAGGCCGTAGGAGGCGTTCTCCACGTTGCAGCCGGTGACGATCCGGCCGTCGTCGACCAGCGCGGCGACGCCGACCGGGTAGCCCGAGTAGGGGGCGTAGGCGCGGCACATCGCCGCGCGCGCCTCCTCGCGCAGCCTCTCCCAGTCGACCGTCGTCGCGTCCGAGATCACTTGCCCTGTCCCTTCCGGTACCGCATGCCGTCCGCCTTGGGCATCCGCAGGCGCTGCGCGGACAGCGACAGCACCAGCAGGGTGACGACGTACGGGGTGGCACCCACGAAGTCGCCCGGCACCTCGTCGGTGACCAGGTACCAGACCAGGACGAGCGCGGCCATGACGGCGCTGATCACACCCTGCCACAGGGCCTTGCGGTAGAGCTTCCAGCCGGCGAGAGCCGCGAGAAGAACCACCAGGAGGAGCAGCAGCGCGTGCACGGTCACACCGCCGTTGCGCAGCTGGAGCGCGTCGGAGAAGCCGAACAGGCCCGCGCCCATCGCCAGACCGCCCGGCCGCCAGTTGCCGAAGATCATGGCGGCGAGGCCGATGTAGCCGCGTCCGCCGGTCTGGCCCTCGAGGTAGATGTGGGAGGTGACCAGCGAGAGGAAGGCGCCGCCGAGGCCGGCGAGGCCGCCGGAGATGGCCACGGCCGCGTACTTGTAGGTGTAGACGTTGACGCCGAGGGACTCCGCGGCGATCGGGTTCTCACCGCAGGAGCGCAGCCGCAGACCGAACGGGGTGCGCCACAGCAGCCACCAGGTCCCGACGAACAGCACCGCGGCCAGGATGGTCACCACGGACAGGTTGGTGACCAGACCGCCGAGGATGCCGGCGAGGTCGGAGACGAGGAACCAGTGGTGCTTCTCGACCGACTGGAGGGCGTCCGAGAGGCCGGGCACGTCGAAGTTCGGCAGCGAGTCCGAGGGCGGGGACTGCTTGGGGTTGCCGCCGGCGTCCGCCGCCTTGCCGTCCACGAAGAAGAGCTTGGCGAGGTACTGGGTGGCGCCGAGCGCGAGCAGGTTGATCGCGACACCGGAGACGATGTGGTCGACACCGAAGGTGACGGTGGCGACGGCGTGCACCAGGCCGCCGAGGACACCGAAGCCGATGCCGCACAGCAGGCCGAGCCAGGGGCTGGACTGCCAGCCGATCCAGCCGGCGCCGAAGGTGCCGAGGATCATCATGCCCTCGAGGCCGATGTTGACCACACCGGCCCGCTCGGACCACAGACCGGCGAGGCCGGCGAGGCCGATCGGAACGGCGAGGCCCAGCGCGGCGCTGATCTGGCCGGCGGAGTCGAGCTGGTCGGCGCCGGTGATCACACGGACCGCGGCGACGAGCAGCAGGGCGCCCGCGACGATCATGAGGATCTGGCCGAGCGACCGGCCCTGGCGCCCCGCCGCGGCGTCCGCCTTGGGCGCCACGGGCGGCGGCGTGTCGGTCATCGTGGCAGTCATCACGCCACCTCCTGCTTCTTCATCGGGGCGACGGCCTGGGCGGCGAGCTCGGCGCCGACCCGCTGCTGCTGGCGCTTGAGGCCGTAGCGGCGGACGACCTCGTAGGCGATCACGACGCACAGGACGATGACGCCCTGGATCACGCCGAGGATCTCCTTGTCGTAACCCTGGAACTCCAGGTGGTTGGTGGTGCGCTCCAGGAAGCCCCACAGGAGGGCGCCGAGTGCGATGCCGACCGGGTGGTTGCGGCCGAGCAGCGCGATGGCGATACCGGTGAAGCCGATGCCCGCCGGGAAGCTGTTGTCGTACTGGTAGCTCTCGTTGAGCAGCGTGGGCATGCCGATCAGACCGGCCACGGCACCCGAGATGATCATGCTGGTGACGACCATCTTCTTCACCGACACACCGCTGGCGGAGGCGGCGCTCTCGGACTGGCCGACGGTGCGCAGGTCGAAGCCGAACCGGGTGCGGCCGAGCACGAACCAGTACGCGAGGCCGACGATCACGGCGACGATGACGAGGCCGTCCAGGACGCCGGCCGGGCCGGTGTCGAAGTTGAAGAAGTGCGAGGCCCCCGGCAGCGGCTTGGTGGAGACGAGGGTGCCCGCCTCGTCGAGCTGGCCGAGCTTTCCGGGCTGGAGCAGGTAAGCGATGATCGCGGTGGCGATCGAGTTGAGCATGATCGTCGAGATGACCTCGCTGACACCCCGCGTCACCTTGAGAACGCCCGCGATGGCCGCCCACAGGGCGCCGGTCGCCATGGCGCACAGCATGATCAGCGGAATGGCGATCCAGCCGGGGACGGTGAGCGCCCCGCCGAGGACCGCGGCCATGAACGCGGCGAGCCGGTACTGGCCGTCGACGCCGATGTTGAACAGGTTCATGCGGAAGCCGAGGGCCACCGCGACGCCCGCCAGGTAGTACGTCGTCGCCTTGTTCAGGATGTAGACCTGGCTGTCGCTGGCGGAGCCGTAGGTCACCATGTCGCTGAAGGCGTCGCCGGGGTTCTTGCCGGTGGCGAGGATGACCAGGGTCGTGACGACGAGCGCGGCGACCACGGCCAGCAGCGGCGCCGCGATCCCGAGGAGCAGCCGCTCCTTGTCGATCCGTTGGGTCAGCTTGTTCATCGGTCGGCGTCCTCTGTGTGCTCCAGGTGGCCGGTGGCCGCACCCGTCATGGCGGAGCCCAGCTCCTCGGGGGTGATGGTGGCGGGGTCGGCGTCGGCGACCAGGCGGCCGCGGTACATCACCCGCAGGGTGTCGGAGAGCCCGATGAGCTCGTCCAGGTCGGCGGAGATCAGCAGCACGGCCAGGCCCTTGCGGCGGGCCTCGCGGATGTGGTCCCAGATCGCGGCCTGCGCGCCGACGTCCACGCCCCGGGTGGGGTGGGCGGCGATGAGGAGCTTGGGGTCGTGGCTCATCTCGCGGCCGACGATCAGCTTCTGCTGGTTGCCGCCGGACAGCGAGGCGGCGGTCACCTCGATGCCCGGGGTGCGCACGTCGTAGGCCTCGACGATGCGCTCGGTGTCGGCGCGGGCGGCCTTGAGGTCGAGCAGTCCGCCGCGCGAGTTGGGCTTCTCAGTGACGTGGCCGAGGATGCGGTTCTCCCACAGCGGCGCCTCGAGGAGCAGGCCGTGGCGGTGGCGGTCCTCGGGGATGTAGCCGACGCCGGCCTCGCGGCGGCGGCGGGTGGGGGCGTGGGAGATGTCGGTGCCGTCGAGGGTGATCGCGCCGGCGTCGGGGTCGCGGATGCCCATGATGGCCTCGACCAGTTCGGACTGGCCGTTGCCCTCCACACCGGCGATGCCGAGGACCTCGCCCTTGTGGATGGTGAAGGAGATGTCGTCGAGGATGATCCGCTGGACGCCGTCGAGGTCGGTCTGCGCCAGGCGCAGGCCCGCCAGCTTCAGCAGCGGGACGTCCGTGACGGTGGACTCCTCGGTCTCCGGCGTGGGCAGTTCGCTGCCGACCATCAGCTCGGCGAGCTGCTTGGTGGTGGTCGTCCGCGGGTCGACCGTGCCGACCGTGGTGCCGCGCCGGATGACGGTGATCTCGTCGGCGACGGACAGCACCTCGCCCAGCTTGTGGGAGATGAAGATGACGGTGAGCCCCTCGGCCTTCAGCTCGCGCAGGTTGTCGAAGAGGGCGTCGACCTCCTGCGGCACGAGGACGGCGGTGGGCTCGTCGAGGATGAGGGTCCTGGCGCCGCGGTAGAGGACCTTGAGGATCTCCACGCGCTGGCGGTCGGCGACGCCGAGTTCCTCCAGGAGGACGTCCGGCCGCACGTTCAGGCCGTACGCGTCGGATATCTCCTTGATCTTGGCGCGCGCCTTGGCGCCGATGCCGTAGAGCTTCTCCGCGCCGAGGACGACGTTCTCGAGGACGGTGAGGTTGTCGGCGAGCATGAAGTGCTGGTGCACCATGCCGATGCCGCGGGCGATGGCGTCGCCGGGGTTGTGGAAGGTGACCTGTTCGCCGCCCACGGTGATGGTGCCCTCGTCCGGCTGCTGCATGCCGTAGAGGATCTTCATCAGGGTGGACTTGCCGGCACCGTTCTCACCGCACAGGGCGTGGACGGTGCCCGTGCGGACCGTGATGTCGATGTCGCGGTTGGCGACGACGCCGGGGAAGCGCTTGGTGATGCCGCGCAGTTCGACGGCAGCGGGAGGGCTGGACGCGTTGATGGCGCACTCTCCTCGGGGAAAGGGGCTGCGGGGGGAGGGCAGGCGTCGGCGACGCTAGCGCGGCAACTCCTTGCTACGCGCGTAGAGTTGACACATTGTTATGGCTCGACGAGGGGCTGCGCTGCGGCCCCTCGCCGAGCCGGGTCCGACGGGACCCATCAGGTCACGGGGTGGTCTTGACCTTGATGCTGCCGTCGACGATCTTCTGCTTCGCCGCGTCCAGCTTGGCCTTGATGTCGTCGATGAAGCCACCGCTGGTGGCCAGCGAGACACCGTCCTTGGCGAGCGAGTAGGAGTTGACGCCCGTCAGCGGCTTGCCGTCGTGGACGGACTTGATGAAGTCGTAGACACCGACGTCGACGTTCTTGACCATCGACGTCAGGATCGAGTTCTTGTACTTGGCCAGGCCCGGGATGTTGTACTGGTCGGAGTCCACGCCGATGGCCCAGGTGCCCTTGGCGCCGCTGACCGCCTCGATCGCGCCGTTGCCGGAGGAGCCGGCCGCCGAGTAGATGACGTCCGCGCCCTTGTCGAGCATGCCCTGCGCGGCCTCCTTGCCCTTGTCGGGGCTGGCGAAGCCGGAGGTGTCCGAGCCGTGGCTCAGGTACTGCGTCTCGACCTTGATCTTCGGGTTGGTGTCGTGGACACCCTGGACGTAACCCGCCTCGAACTTCTTGATCAGCGGGACGTCGACGCCGCCGATGAAGCCGACGTGGTCCTTCTTGGTCTTCAGCGCGGCGGCGACACCGGCCAGGTAGGAGCCCTGCTCCTCGGTGAAGGTGATGCTGTCGACGTTGTTCTTGTCCACCACCGAGTCGACGATGCCGAAGCTGGTCTTCGGGTACTTCGCGGCGACCTTGGCCATGGACGCGGAGTACGCGTAGCCGACACCGATGATCGGGTTGTAGCCGGCGTCGGCCAGGTCCGACAGGCGCTGCTCGCGGTCGGCCTCGGTGTCCGAGGTCTTGGCGGTCAGCTCCTTGATGTCGCCGCCGAACTCACCCTTGGCCTTGTCGGCACCGCGCGCGGCGGAGTCGTTGAAGGAGCGGTCGCCACGGCCGCCGACGTCGAAGGCGAGACCGATCTTGACGCCCTTGCCGCCGCCCGAGGAGGAGGACGAGGAGGACGACTTGTCGTTTTCGGAGGAGGTGCTGCCACAGGCAGTGGCAGACAGTGCGAGGGCTGCGGTGGCGGCACACGCAGCGGAAAGCTTGGCTACCCGGCGCACGGGAAGGCTCCTTCACCTGACCTGAGCGCCATGTCGGCGCTTGATGTGAGCACCACTCCAGTGCTCGAACCGAGACGCCCCGACGGCGCCGGCTTCGGCATCGTAACGCGCGTAGATGTCAGAAAAAGACCTCTCGCGAAGCCGTTATCGATTCGAGGCAAACGGCATCTGAACTCAGGGTCTGGCGGTTGTACGGCGCGGATTTCGGGCCGTGCGCGAGTGGCTTGTTACCGACGTGTGCCAGGCGGTGCGACGGCCCCGTCAGGGGCCGCCACTCAGCAGTCCGCCGATCCGCTCACCGGCCCGCCGCGTGGAGCAGGGCGGCGGCCGTGAACAGCTCCACGCCCACCCGGATCGCGGACTCGTCGGCGTCGAAGTCGCCCTGGTGCAGGTCGCGCAGGGTCCGCTCGCCCGGGGTGCGCACGCCGAGCCGGGCCATGGCGCCGGGCACGTGCTCCAGGTACCAGGAGAAGTCCTCGCCGCCCAGGCTCTGCTCGGTGCTCTCGACGGAGTCGGCGCCGCGCCGCGCCACCATGGCCTCGCGCAGCAGTTCGGTCGCTCCGGGTTCGTTGACGACCGGCGGCACCCCGCGGACGTAGTTGATCTCCGACTTGGCCTTGTGCAGATTGGCGACCTCGTCGATCGCGGCGACCACGATGTCGGGCGCGTGCCGCCAGGCGTTGATGTCCAGGCAGCGCACGGTCCCGGAGAGCTCGGCGTGCTGCGGGATGACGTTCGGGGCGTGCCCCGACTCGATCCGTCCCCAGGTCACCGCCAGCCCGGCGCGGGTGTCGACACGGCGGCCGACCAGCGCGGGCACGTCGGTGACGACCCGGGCGGCGGCCGTGACGAGGTCGGTGGTCAGGTGCGGCCGGGCGCTGTGGCCGCCGGGACCGTCCAGCGAGACCTCCAGCCGGTCGCAGGCGGAGGTGATGGCGCCCTGCCTGAGCCCGATCATCCCGGCGTCCACCCGGGGGTCGCAGTGCACGGCGACGATCCGCGCCACCCCGTCCAGCACGCCGGCCTTGATCGCCTCGGCGGCGCCGCCGGGCAGCACCTCCTCGGCGGGCTGGAAGACCAGCCGCACGGGCCGGGGCAGCAGCCCCTGGCGGTGCAGGTCGGCGAGGACGAGTCCGGTGCCGAGCACGACGGTGGTGTGCACGTCGTGGCCGCAGGCGTGGGCGCGGTCGGGCACGGTGGAGCGGTACGGGCACTCGCTCTTGGTGTCGGGAATGGGCAGCGCGTCGATGTCGGCGCGCAGCGCGAGGATGCCCTGTCCGTCGCCCGTCGGGCCGCCCACCAGGTCGTCCGGCGCGTCACCGAGCAGGTCGTCCGGCTCCTCGCCGTAACCGTCCAGGTCCACTCCGGCGTCCCTGCCGATGTCACAGACGAGCCCCGTGCCGCTGGGCAGCACGCGGGGCACGAGCCCGGCCTTCTCCAGCCGCTCCTTGATCGCGGCGGTGGTACGGAACTCCTGGTTGCCGAGCTCCGGGTGCATGTGCAGGTCGCGACGGAACGCGACGAGTTCGGCGAACAGCGCCTCCGGCAGGGTGCCGGGCAGGGCGGCTTCCGCGGGGAGATCGGCCTCGGACTCTGGGGACATCAGTTGCTTCACCCTCTGAAGGGTATGCCGCCGGGCCGGTCAACTGACCCTCGATCAACAAAAGTTCAGCCCGTCAGGGGAAGAAAAACCGGCGGTCGGCGCATAGGTATCGACTGGGATGGGTACACTCGCCCGCCTTGACCGGCCGAGCGGATCACGGAATCCCGGGGATATGGCATCACCACACCCTGGCACCCACCCCGCTGTTCTTTTCTCCAGGCATACCACGCTTCACGGGAAGCACGCCCGAATTGTTCACTTGGCGGACGTCCCCCGGACGGCGGCCGGCCCGCTCTCCCTGCGCCTCCTGACCAGGCGGCCCAAGGGAGAGCGGGGCCCGAACGAGGGCGCCCTCCGGCCTGGACCGTCCGAGCGATACGGTGCACGTCACGGACGGTGACGCCCCCACGGTCGGCCGGTCACTCCTCGGCGAACAACTCAGCCGCATCCGTCACGCGGAGCGCTCGCTGTGCCCACGCGTCCAGCTGATCCATGTCCGGGCATGCACCTACCCGCTCACGGACAGCGTCTGCCACGGGGATACCGCGCGACTCCAGAATGCGAAGGATCAATTCGCGGAGCCTCCGACGCGCTTCCTCTCGCCCTTCCTTACGCCCTTCCTCTCGCCCCTCCTCGCGCACCTGTTCGGCCAGCGGGTGCCGCCAGAAGTACTGGATAGCCGTCATCAGATCCCTCCACATCTGCTTCGCCTGGGGGTCTGCCAGGCACGAGTCGACGAACTGAACGAAGACTGCGGCGTTCTCAGGGTCGATGGTCTGTAGGGCGGTGGCCAGGGATTTCAGTATGGCTGGTGCCTGCGGTCCGCGCCCGTGCGTCATGGCCGAGAACACCGCGAGGGGTACGTCCTTTTCGGCCTGCCGCTCGTCCACGATCACCGGCACGTTGTCCGGGCCCAGCACGAGCGGCCGTACCGTCAGTGAGTACCAGCCGGGGAAACCGAGCTGGATGGGGCGCGACGCCCACCGTGCCGTGGCGCTGCTCTGGGTGATGACGATGAGCACCGGCTCGCAACGGTACTTCTCATACAAGTACGACAGGTAGTAGGGCCAGCTGCCCCGCTTGCGCTCGTCCACCTTTCCCTGGGACTCGACCACGAGGAGATACGTCCCCTCCTCCGTCTCCGCCCGCAGCAGCGTGTCCACACGGCGCTCAACCGGTTCGATCTCCGTGAGGTCCACGTTCAGCGCGGCGATCTCCCGGGGTTTGGGGAACGGCACGTTCAGCACGCGCTGTAACGCCTTGGTCAGCAGTTCGGGTTCCTTCTGGAAGATGCGGTGCAGCGCCTCGTGCGACGAGCCGACCATCAGCTCTCCTTTCCGTACGACGTGATCAACGAGCTACGCCGCGACAAGTTCGCACCACACGTACTTTCCGTGGTCCCCGAAGCGGGCCGACGGGCGCCAGCCCCAGTAGTCCGCGTAGGCTGTCACCAGGGCGAGCCCCCTCCCCTCCTCCTCC
This sequence comes from Streptomyces sp. NPDC006393, assembly GCF_040628575.1. Classification (NCBI taxonomy): domain Bacteria; kingdom Bacillati; phylum Actinomycetota; class Actinomycetes; order Kitasatosporales; family Streptomycetaceae; genus Streptomyces; species Streptomyces sp. NPDC006393. Next base: position 9,977 of record NZ_JBEXZD010000111.1, on the reverse strand, counting down.
GCCTCACCGACCTGCTCCAGCGGTCGCGGCGGGTCCGGCGGGGCCGGGTCCGTGTCCCACGCTCCGATCCACACCACCCCCTCCGGGGTGCGGCGGACCCTGAGCGCGGCCGGCCCCTTCGTATGGCGTACGGCGTTGGAGACCAGCTCCGCCGCCAGCAGTTCCGCCGTGTCCACCAGGCCGATCAAACCGTGCATGGTCAGGATCAGGCGCAGGGTGCGGCGGCAGACCGTGACCGCTCTGGGGTCGTTGGGGATGTAGAGGGTGTAGTCCCAGGACTCGATCGGCTCGTTTTCGGGCATGCGTCATCAACTCCGGTCGGTGAGTGGGATTTGGCGCGCGGTGGCCTTGCCGCAGCCGTCATGGCGCGACGGCGCGGTGCGCTTCCGCTGCGTGTGCGTTGCGTCACCGACGGTAGGGCTAACCTGTCATACCGAGCAAGCCGATCGCGTAATCTGACCCCGAACGAGTCGCAGCAGCGGGCGTGTTGAACCGAGGAGCAGTCGATGGCCCTGAGGCGCGAGCCAACTGCACGTCAGATGCGTCTGGGAGTCGAGTTGCGCAGACTCCGTGAGGCGGCAGGACTCACCGCCAGGGAGGCGGCAGCGCTGCTCGGTACCGGCCGCGTTCAGATCAGCCACATCGAGTCCGGACTCGCGGGCCTGAGTGAGGAGCGGCTACGCCGTCTCGCGTCGCACTATGCCTGTACGGACGAGCAGTTCATCGACGCCCTGGTGGCGATGGCCACCGACCGGACGCGTGGCTGGTGGGAGGAGTACCGGGGGCTGCTGCCCACGTCCTTCTTGGATCTGTCCGAGCTGGAGCACCACGCCCGGTTTCTGCGCCACGTGGCCATCCTGTACGTCCCGGGCCTGCTCCAGACGGAGGACTACGCCCGTGCCGTCTTCTCGTCCAGACTTCCAGAACTCACCGAAGAAGAGCTCGAGTTGCGCATCCAGCACCGAAAGGCGCGCCAGGAGATCACCGTCCCGTACGAGGCAGTGATCCACGAAGCGGCACTGCGCATCAGGGTCAGCGACCGTGCCACCTCAAGGGGCCAGCTCACCCGGCTTCTCGAACTCTCCGAAGCGGGTCACGTCGCCCTGCGCGTCATCCCCTTCGACCTGGACGGCTTCGCCCAAGCCTCAAGCACGATGACGTACGTGGATGGCCCCCTGCCGAAGCTGGACACAGTGGCACGGGACGCACCTCATGGCTCGGTCTTCATCGATTCCGAGGCTCAACTGAGCATTTATCGAACGCGCTTCCGTACGATGGAAGCCGTATCACTCGAACCGGACCAGTCCCGTGACTTCGTCCACCGGCTGGCAAAGGAGCTGTGAGGCATCCCATGGACAACTGGCGGAAGTCGTCCTACTCGGGCGAGGGCGACGGCAACGAGTGTGTCGAGATCGCGAACACCCCCACCCACACAGCCGTCCGCGACTCCAAGGCCCCCACCAGGGCCACCCTCACCTTCCCCACCGCAGCCTTCGCCCCCTTCCTCGACGCCCTGAAAGGCACCGAGCGCCGCTAGACGACCCCCACCGCCGCCAAGCGGTGCACCTCCCGTGCCGTCCCCGTGACCCCCGACAGGAACCCCTGCGCTCTCGGGGACGCCGTCTCCGTGAGCCAGGCCGGGTCGATGTCGCAGACCGCGACGCGAACCCCCGTGCCCACCAGGGCCAGCGGCAGGGTGTGGACGACCGTCGACGGGAAGCTGAGGATCGTGCGGCCGATGGGGCCTCGGCGGGCTATCAGTTCCAGGGGGAGGTCGGGGCGGACGATCTCCAGTCCCGTTTCGCCGGCGAGCCGGTGCAGCTTCTCCGTGCTCTCGCGGCGGTGGGCGAAGTAACGGGTGGCGCCGTGGGCCCTGGCCAGGGCGCGGACCGCCTCCAGGTAGTGGCCGACGTCGACCACGCCCGTCTCGACCAGGGACGTGCCGACCAGGTCCGCGCCCTTGGTGATGCGTGGCGGGCCGAAGCGGGCCCGGGTCCAGGCGAAGTCGTTCGCGGTGACCGTGACGCCGTCCGGGGTCTCCGTCATCGGCATGGACGAGAAGACCTCCACCGCGCGGCCCTCCCGCGGGGTGAGGCGGCGCCGGGCGGAGGAGGACACCGGCGCGAACAGCAGATCCCTCGGCCCGCGCCGGCTCCCCTTGCGGTGCCAGCGGACCAGGCGCTCGCCCCGGGCCAGCTGGGCGACGAACTCCATGGTCGCCGTGCCGTCGTCCACCACCACCAGATGGCGGGCCCGGGTGATCGTCAGCAGCAGCTGGACGTAGCGGGAGAACGGGTCCCCCATGACGACCCGGTCGGCCCGGCGGAGCGGGCCCGCCAGGCCGCCGATCGTGTGGAAGGGCGCGGTCGTGCCGCCCCGCGCCTCCTCCCAGCGCACCCGGTACCCCTCGTCCCGGGCCAGGTCGGCCATGCGGCGCAGCTGGCCCCGGGTCATGGGGTCGGTCGGGGACAGCACGACGACGGTGAGCTCCCCGCCTTCCGGTGCCGGGCCGCCTTCCGGTGCCGGGCCGCGCAGGCCGTGGTGGTGCGCCCACTCCAGTACGTTCAGCAACTGGACCGGGCTCTCGACGAAGGCGAGGGTGCGGGGGCTCATCGGCGTACGACCGTCCCGTCGTGAGGGAACCAGTAAGGCGATCAGGACACTCAGACCGCGACCGGCTCGCCCGCCGCAGCGGCGATCTCCGCCTCGGCGACGACACCGGCGACACGGCGCAGCTTCTTCATCGGGGCCAGTTCGGAGTCGTAGACCTTCTTCACGCCGTCGCCCAGGGACGCCTCGATCACGCGGATGTCGCGGACCAGGCGCTCCAGGCCCTGCGGCTCCACGGAGGCCGCCTGGTCGGAGCCCCACATGGCGCGGTCCAGGGTGATGTGGCGCTCGACGAAGGCCGCGCCGAGGGCGACCGCCGCCAGCGTGGTCTGAAGGCCCGTCTCGTGGCCGGAGTAGCCGATCGGGACGTTCGGGTACTCCTTCTCCAGCGTGTTGATCACACGGAGGTTGAGCTCGTCGGCCTTCGCGGGGTAGGTCGAGGTGGCGTGGCACATCAGGATGTTGTCGCTGCCGAGCACCTCCACCGCGTGGCGGATCTGCCTCGGGGTGGACATCCCGGTGGAGAGGATGACGGTCCGGCCCGTGGCGCGCAGGGCGCGCAGCAGCTCGTCGTCCGTCAGGGAGGCGGAGGCCACCTTGTGGGCGGGCAGGTCGAACTTCTCCAGGAAGGCGACGGCCTCGGTGTCCCACGGGGAGGCGAACCAGTCGATCCCCTTCTCCTTGCAGTACTCGTCGATCCGGCGGTACTCGTCCTCGCCGAACTCCACACGGTGGCGGTAGTCGATGTAGGTCATCCGGCCCCAGGGGGTGTCGCGCTCGATGTCCCACTGGTCACGCGGGGTGCAGATCTCCGGCGTGCGCTTCTGGAACTTCACGGCGTCGCAGCCGGCCGCGGCGGCCACGTCGATCAGCTTGAGGGCGTTCTCCAGCTCACCGTTGTGGTTGATGCCGATCTCGCCGCAGACGTAGACGGGACGGCCGGGGCCGACCTCGCGCGAACCGAACGCACGCAGACGGGAGTTGGTGCTCATCAGGGGATGTCCTTACTTGGGGAGGGAGTCGAGACCGGGGCCGAGGATCCAGCCGGCGATCTCTCGGATCGCGCCGTCACCGCCCGGGACGGTGGTGACCGCGCGTGCGGCGCCGCGTACGACGTCGTGGGCGTTCGCGACCGCCACGGGCCAGCCGACGAGGGCGAAGCACGGCAGGTCGTTGACGTCGTTGCCGACGTAGAGCACGCGCTCCGGCGCGATGCCCTGCTCCTCGCACCACTGCTTCAGCGCGAGGTCCTTGCGGTCGATGCCGTGCAGCACCGGGAGCCTGAGCTTCCGGGCGCGGGCGGCGACCACCGGGTTCTGCTCCGTGGACAGGATCAGCATCTTCAGGCCGCTCTTGCGCAGGGCCGCGATGCCCAGCCCGTCGCCGCGGTGCACCGAGACGAGCTCCCGTCCCTCGGAGTCGATCAGCACCCGGTCGTCGGTCTGGGTGCCGTCGAAGTCCAGTACGACCGCGTCGATGTCGTCGGCGGTCGGCAGCGAACCGGGGAGGTCCGCGTCGAAGAGCGGCGCGAGGGCCCTCGCCCGCGCCAGGTCGTGCGGGTCGTCGATCTCCAGCACCCGGGCCGGGTCGGTGCGGACGAGTTCCGTACGGCCGAAGAAGCGGTGCCCGTGCGCGCGGAAGCCGGCCGCGTCCATCGCGTAGGCGGCGCCGGTCTCCAGGAAGTCCTGGGGGCGGTCCTGGCGGCGGGGGCGGAAGGACTTGTCGTGGTTGACCCCGAAGCCCCCCTCGCCCGCCTCCTCGGAGTGGCGCCAGACGAAGGCGTGGAAGGGAGCGACGGTGACCGCGGTGTCCGCGCCCTGCTCCACGACCGCCCCGGCGACGCCGTCTATGTCCTCGCGGACCAGGAAGGGGCTGGTGCACTGCACCAGCAGGACGACGTCGACGGGGGCGCCGTGCAGGGCCTCGTGGGCGTCCATCGCGTGCAGGACGGCCGCCTCGGAGGTGGCGGTGTCGCCGGCGAGGGCGGCCGGGCGCGGCACCACCTCGGCGCCCGCCTCGCGCGCGGCGGCCGCGATGGCCTGGTCGTCGGTGGAGACGGCCACGTCCGTGACGAGCCGGGCGGCCAGGCACTCGCGGACCGCGCGGGCGACCAGCGGGACGCCGCCGACGGGGGCCAGGTTCTTGGCGGGCACTCCCTTGGAGCCGCCGCGCGCGGGGATCACCGCGAGCACGCGGCGGACCCCGACTGCTGTCTCGGACATGGGCTCTTCTCCTCGAAGGGTCACAGCTCGCCCATCCGCCGGATCACCGGGGCGACGCGCTGCACGCCGTGCCGGTAGGCCCCGCGGGCGGCGCGGCGGACGATCCGGCGGGCGGCTCCGGGATCCTTGTCGCCGGCCGGGGCGCCCGGCAGCGGGGTGCCGTCGGGGCCGAGGTGGTGGCGGGCGAGGATGCCCGGCAGATAGCCGGGCGCGGTGGCGGGCGTGTAGTAGGGGGTCAGGGACGGCAGGCCGCCGGGCACCGCCAGCAGCTCGGCGACGCGGGCGCGGGCCGTGTCGAAGGCGGTGGCGTACGAGCCTGCCCCGCTGGAGGGACCGCCGGTCGCGACGCCCTGGCGGGCCACCCACTCCGCGTCGGGCACCGGGCGGTGGCCCGCGTCCAGCTGGTCCCAGGAGGCGAGGCAGCCGGAGCCGACGAAGTGGTGGTTGCCGAGCACCTCGCGCACGCCCAGGTCGGTCAGGATCACCGTGGGGATGCGGCGGTGCAGTGCCTCCAGGGCGGCCGTGGAGCTGACCGTGACGAGCAGGTCGGTGCGGTCCAGGACCTCGCCCATGTGGCCGTAGACCAGGCGGAGGTTGGGCGGCAGGCCGGTCTTCCGCGCCAGCTTCTGGTACGGCAGTTCCTCGATGTGGGTGGTGTGCTCGCCAGGCCTGGAGCGCAGCTTGAGCAGCACCTCGCGGTCGGGGTGCAGCCGGGCGTGGCGGACCAGCCGGTCCAGCAGGTACGCGCGCTCCTCGCGGCGCTCCGGGACGGAGGGCTGGGCGGCGAACACCACGGTGTACGGCTCGCGTTCGCCTGCGTACGCGGCGCCGTCCAGGAACGGCAGGGCCACCTCGGTGACCGCGGAGGCGTCGGCGCCCACCCCTTCGTAGACGGCGCGGAAACGGTCCGCGTCCTGGCGTGAGTTGGCGAGTACCAGGTCGGCGCCGTGGCGCAGCAGCAGGCCGTCGGCGAGCTTCTCGTAGACGACGCCGACGTACCCGGTGACGACCACGGGACGCCGCTCGCGGCCCTCCCACACCCGCTTCAGGCCGTGCAGCATCGCCTGCACCCCGCCGCCGACGAGCGCGAGGACCAGCACGTCGTACGGTTTCGCGCCGCCGGCGTCCGCGCCGGACTCGCCCGCCCCGGATCCGTCCGCGCCGGACTCGCCCGCGCCGGACTCGCCTGCGCCGACCGCGCCCTCGGCGGCCATCGCGCGCAGGAACTCGACGGCGGTCACCTCGCGCAGCGAGTCCGCGCGGACGCCGACCTCCGTCAACTGGCGGGCGGTGGGGGTGGCTCGGCCCCGCAGGAGGTAGCCGTCCAGGTGGATGTCCGACGCGTCGGGCTCGGCGGAAAGCAGGCGCTTCGCGGTGAGCGCGCCCCATTTCCACCGGGTGTCGGAATCCGCGAGAACGGCGACTCGCCGGACCTTCATTGCACTTGCTGGCACGCCGAAGACCGTAGGAAGGCATTTCTAGGTCCGGCCCAACCCGAACGCAACAAACGGTTAACAGCGCACCGCCGAACGGCGAATCGGGCCGGGAAACCCACGGAAAAAGCCGTGGTTCACGGCATCGCCACGCGTCGTTCATCCCTGGTCAAACTGAAGGTAAAGACGCAGGCGGGGCCCGGCACCTAACGTCACGTGCGTGGTCAAGCTCTCCGTCATCGTGCCGTTCTACAACGTGCAGAAATACGCGCCCGACACCTTGCGAAGTCTTCGCGCGAACGCGCGCGACGACTTCGAATTCGTGCTGGTCGACGACTGTTCACGCGACGAGACCCCGGACATTCTCGCGCATGCCGCGCGTGAACTGCCGGGCGCGGTGTACGTCCGGCACGAGCGGAACGGAGGGCTGGCGACCGCGCGCAACACCGGAATCGACAGGGCGCGCGGGGAGTATCTGACGTTCCTGGACGGCGACGACTGGCTGGCCCCCGGCCACTACCAGCGGCTCCTCGCCGCGATCGAGGAACTGGGCTGCGACTTCGTACGCTCCGACCATGTGCAGTGCACCGGCCGGACGCGCACGATCCACCGGGTCCCGCACGGCCGGCGCGGCGTGGTGCTGGACCCGCGCTCGGCGATCCTGCCCGCCGACCGTTCCACCTCGGTCGACTATCCCTACGCCTGGGCGGGCGTCTACCACCGGCGACTGGTGGAGAAGGGGCTGCTGCACTTCACCGACGGGCTGCGCACGGCCGAGGACCGGCCGTGGATATGGCGGCTGCACCGGGAGGCGGAGTCCTTCGCCGTGGTGGGTCTGCTCGGGGTCCGCTACCGGCGCGGGGTGGCCTCCTCCCTCACCCAGATCGGCGACGTGCGCCAACTGGACTTCATCCGCGCCTTCGACCAGGTCGTCCAGGACACGGCGCAGGACCGGGACGCGGACCGGCTGCTGCCCAAGGCGGTGCGCACGTACTGCGCGATCATCTCCCATCACCTGGGCTCCCTCGAAAGGTTCGAACCGGCGGTGGCACGGAAGCTGAAGTCGCTGAGCGCGGGCGCCCTGCGGCGCATGCCGCAGGACGTCCTCGACGAGGCGCTGGACTCCATGGACGTCCGGCGGGCCACCCGGCTGCGCCGGTTGCGCCGCCGCCCGGTCCCGGCCTCGGCCCCGGCGTCGACGGGAGCCTCCGCATGACCACGCAGATCTTCCTGGCGTCCACGCTGTACGGCACGGCCACGCTCGCCGCCGCCCTCGACTGCGACCGCTTCGGCCCCGCCGACCGCCGCATGCTGCTGGTCTGCAACAACGCCGCGACACCCGAGACCACCCCGGCGCTGGACGAGCTGCCCGGCTTCGAGCGGCTGCGGGGGAGGTTCGACGACGTGGTGTCGTGGAACGAGACCATCGCGCCGTTCCACCCGGGCGGCTGGAGCCCGCGCCCGGACGACGTCCCGCTGTGGGAGCGGCACCTGCGGCTGCTGTGGAACCTGGGTGAGGACGACATCGAGCTGGCCGTCGAGTCCATCCAGGTCAGTCCGGCCCTCGGCTTCTGCCAGATCTTCACCGGCGCGCCCGTCACCGTCTACGCCGACGGCCTGATGAGTTACGGCCCCACCCGCAACAAGATCGACCCGCTGGTCGGCACCCGCATCGACCGTGTGCTCCACCTGGACCTGGTGCCGGGCCTCAAGCCCGTGCTGCTCACCGAGTTCGGCGTCGAGGCGGAGATCGTGCCGACGGACGCCTTCGTCAAGGTGCTGGCCGAACTGTCGGACACCGGCGACGGGTTGCCGGAGACGGGGGCCGAACCCGCGCTGCTGCTCGGCCAGTACCTGTCCGCGCTGGGCATCCTCACCGCCGACGAGGAGGAGACGCTGCACGTGCGGATGCTGCGGGGCGCGGTCGCGCTGGGCCACACCCGCGTCGTCTTCAAGCCGCACCCCTCGGCGCCGGCCCGCTGGTCGCGGGCGCTGGAGCGGGAGGCGGAGAAACTGGGCGCCGAGCTGACCGTGCTCGACACGCCCGTGCTCGCCGAGGTGCTGTACCAGCGGACGCGTCCGGCGCTGGTCGTCGGCTGCTTCTCCACCGCGCTGCTCACCGCCTCCGCCCTGTACGGGCTGCCCGTCGCCCGCACCGGCACCGGCACGCTCCTGGAGCGCCTGACGCCGTACGAGAACAGCAACCGGATACCGGTGACGATCGTCGACGCGCTCCTGCCCGACCTGGACGACCACGCGGCGGTCACCGCGCAGCGGCCGGGCATGGCCGTCGACGCGCTGACCGAGCTGGTCCGGACGGTCGCCTTCGCGATGCAGCCGAGGATCCACCCGGGCCTGCGCCCGGACGCCGAGCGGTACCTCGCCGCACATCCGGACCCGCGCACCCGGCGCTACTTCAAGCGCCGCCGCCTCACCTCCCTGGCCCTGCCCGGCGGCGTCCCGCCACAGCTGGCCTTCCTCCGGCGCAACGCGACGGTGCGCCGCGTGGCCCGCCGGGCGCGGTCGCTGAGACGCGCGGCGGGAAGCTGACGGCCCACCGGGCGCCTTGGGGGCGGCGGCTTCGGCCCGGGTCGGCCTCCGACGCCGGCCGGTCCGCGGCGGCGCCCTACGCGCTCGCCAGCGAGAGCTTCACCGCGAAGCCCAGGAACAGCGCGCCCGCCGCCGAGGTCGCCCATGCCGACAGGCGCTTGCGGCGGCGGAAGGCGGCGGCCAGCTTGGTGCCGCTGAATATCAGGGCGCTGAGGTAGAGGAAGCTGGCCAGCTGGGCGAAGGCGCCGAGGATCACGAAGGACAGGGCCGGGTAGGCGTAGCCCGGGTCCACGAACTGCACGAAGAAGGCGATGAAGAACAGGATCGCCTTCGGGTTGAACAGGCTGATGACGAGGGCGCGGCGGTAGGGCCGCTCATGGGCGGGACCGGCCTCGGCCGGGGCGTCCTCCGCCGCGGCCCGCTCGCGCCGGGTCCGCCACATCCCCCGCGCGGCCCGCAGCATGCCGATCGCGAGCCACGTCAGATATCCGGCGCCGGCGTACTTCACGATCCCGAAGAGCACGGCGTTCGCCTGAAGCAGGGAGGCGACCCCGGCGGCCGACAGCGTCATCAGCACGGTGTCCCCGCACCAGACGCCCGCCGCGGCGGTGTAGCCCGCCCGGACGCCGCGCCGGGCGGCCACGGACAGCACATAGAGCGAGTTTGGTCCTGGCAACAGGACGATCAGGACGAGTCCTGCCAGGTAGGTGGGGAGATCGATGACGCCGAACATGGCAGGAGTGTCGCACGGGGGTACGACACTCCGGGTGGGGATTCCGGGGGGCGAGACGGTGGCTCGACCCCCGTCACTCAGAACGCGTCCGAGGGCACGTAGTTCCCCCAGACCTCCCGCAGCGCGTTGCACACCTCGCCCACGGTGGCCCGCGCGCGCAGGGCGTCCTTCATGGGGTACAGCACGTTGTCCTCGCCCTCGGCGGCCTTCTTCAGGGCGGACAGCGCCGTGTCGACCGCCGCCTGGTCGCGCTCGGCGCGCAGCTTGGCGAGGCGCTCGGCCTGCTGGGCCTCGATGGCGGGGTCCACGCGCAGGGGCTCGTAGGGCTCTTCCTCGTTCAGCTGGAAGCGGTTGACGCCCACCACGACCCGCTCGCCGCTGTCCGTCTCCTGCGCGATGCGATAGGCGTTGCGCTCGATCTCGTTCTTC
>NZ_JBEXZD010000110.1:0-27983 GCF_040628575.1 Streptomyces sp. NPDC006393 | reverse complement strand
ACTCCCTGGACCCCGTCGGGCCGTACAAGCGGCGCGTCAGCGGCGGGCGCCGGGGGTCGTAAACCGGTCAGGTCGGTGACACGTCCGGTTCACGACCGGTACGGGGGAAAGGGGCCGGCGCTTCACCGGGGCGCGGCACGGCGGGGTGGAGGAACCGCAGGAAGAAAAGGGGTGAACAGGGCGGCGGACGGGTGACGGGTGACGGACGGACGGGGGATGGCGGATGGGACGACGGATGAGGGGAGGGGGGGATGGGCGGTGGAGGCGGGATCAGGGCGGGGAGGGAGGCGGAACGGGGGCGGCTGGGCGAGAGGGGTCGGGCGGGGGCCGGTCCGAGGGCCGGTGGGAGCGGCCCGGGCGAGCGGCCCGGGTGCCACCCGGGCGTCACCCGGGGGTCAGTGGATGATTCCGGTCCGCAGGGCGACGGCGACCATGCCGGCGCGGTCGCCGGTGCCGAGCTTGCGGGCGATACGGGCGAGGTGGCTCTTGACGGTCAGCGCGGACAGGCCCATCGAGACGCCGATCGCCTTGTTGGACTGGCCCTCGGCGACCAGCCGCAGCACCTCGACCTCGCGGCCCGACAGCTCCCGGTAGCCACCCGGGTGGCTCGGGGCACCCGGGGGACGGCGGTGCAGTCGGGCCGCGCCGATGGGGGCGGCGCCGGGTCGGGTGGGGAGCCCGACGTTGGTGCGGGTGCCGGTGACGACGTAGCCCTTCACACCGCCCGCGAGGGCGTTGCGGACGGCGCCGATGTCGTCGGCGGCGGACAGGGCCAGACCGTTGGGCCAGCCGGCGGCACGGGTCTCGGACAGCAGGGTGAGTCCGGACCCGTCGGGCAGGTGGACGTCGGCGACGCAGATGTCACGCGGGTTGCCGATGCGGGGACGGGCCTCCGCGACGGACGACGCCTCGATGACGTCACGGACTCCGAGCGCCCACAGATGACGGGTGACGGTGGAACGGACGCGCGGGTCCGCCACGACGACCATGGCGGTCGGCTTGTTCGGGCGGTAGGCGACCAGGCTTGAGGGCTGCTCGAGGAGAACGGACACCAGGCCTCCTGGGGGTGGGGGGGACGGGGCCGGCTTGTGGGGAGGAAGCCGGGACAACCGTGCTTGCAAGGTCACAGTCGTCTTCGGCAGCAAACCTGTTGTCCTTTAGAGAATGATCACGATCTGGTGAGTACCAATGCGTGCAATTCGGACACGTTGTCGATCACCCGAAGGTCGAATCGGTTCACTCGCGGCCGTTCGGGGTCGTTCGGGAGCGATACGTGCCCGAAAGTGGTCGTATCGACAAAGACACGGCAAGGAGCCGGTAAGAGGCGGCGGGGCGGGGGTACGGGGCGCGGGTACGGGAGGGGGTACGGGGCGCGGGTACGGGAGGGGGTACGGGGCGGGGGTACGGGGCGGGGGTACGGGGAGGCTCGGCTCAGCGTGACTGCGGGTCGCGTCTCTGCGGCAGCGTCACCACGGACGCGTCACCCGGCCCGGCCGGCGGCAGGCCCGCGACCTGGGCCAGCAGATCGCACCAGGAGCCCAGATGGGCCCCGGTGTCCGGAACCCCGCCCAGACCCTCGCGCGGCGTCCATGAGGCGCGGATCTCGATCTGCGAGGCGGCCGGACGCGACGACAGCCCGCCGAAGTAGTGCGAGCTCGCCCGCGTCACGGTGCCGCTGGGCTCGCCGTACGACAGACCGCGCGCTTGCATCGCCCCGGTCAGCCAGGACCAGCACACTTCCGGCAGGAGTGGATCGGCGGCCATCTCCGGCTCCAGTTCGGCGCGCACCAGGGTCACCAGCCGGAAGGTGCCGCGCCAGGCGTCGTGCCCGGCCGGGTCGTGCAGCAGCACCAGACGGCCGTCGGCGAGGTCCTGCTCGCCGTCGACGACCGTGGCCTCCAGCGCGTACGCGAAGGGCGCCAGGCGCTGCGGCGGGGGGACCTGCTCGATCTCCACCTGCGGCCGCACCCGCGCGGCCTTCAGTGCGTCGACGGCGGCCCGGAAGGGCAGCGGAGCCTGATCCGTCCTGCTCTCACGCCCCTCCCCCTCCTTCCCGTCGTCCATTCCGCCAGCGCCGTCCGACAGTCGTCCCTGAGCCGCAGCCATGCCGGGAAGATTAAGGGGAACCGGGCCTTCGTGCAGGGCAAGACACCCCGCCGCGGGACGCGGCACCGCCCCTGGGGACCCACACCGCGGCCGTCGCGTCCCCGGGCCGCGGCGGTGGGGCCCGCGGGGCCGTGCGAGACTTGCCACCGTGAGTGCCAACGAGACGCCCGTCCGCCACCAGCCGCCGACCGCCACCTACGACTCCGCCTTCCTCAAGGCGTGCAGGCGTGAACCGGTGCCGCACACTCCGGTGTGGTTCATGCGGCAGGCCGGGCGCTCGCTGCCCGAGTACCGCAAGGTGCGCCAGGGCGTCCCGATGCTCGAGTCCTGCATGCGCCCGGAGCTGGTCACCGAGATCACCCTCCAGCCGGTGCGCCGGCACGACGTGGACGCCGCGATCTACTTCAGCGACATCGTGGTGCCGCTCAAGGCCATCGGCCTGGACCTCGACATCAAGCCCGGCGTCGGCCCGGTCGTCGAGCAGCCGATCCGCACCCGCGCCGACCTGGCCCGGCTGCGCGATCTGACCCCCGAGGACGTCTCCTACGTCACCGAGGCGGTCGGGCTGCTCACCCGCGAGCTGGGCGCCACCCCGCTGATCGGCTTCGCCGGTGCGCCCTTCACCCTCGCGAGCTACCTCGTGGAGGGCGGCCCGTCCCGCACGTACGAGAACGCCAAGGCGATGATGTACGGCGACCCCGAGCTGTGGGCCGACCTGCTCGACCGCCTCGCCGACATCACCGCCGCCTTCCTGAAGGTGCAGATCGAGGCGGGCGCGAGCGCCGTGCAGCTCTTCGACTCCTGGGCCGGGGCCCTCGCCCCCGCCGACTACCGCCGCTCGGTGCTGCCGGCCTCCGCGAAGGTCTTCGAGGCCGTCGCCGGGTACGGCGTCCCGCGCATCCACTTCGGTGTCGGCACCGGAGAGCTGCTCGGCCTGATGGGGGAGGCCGGCGCGGACGTCGTCGGCGTCGACTGGCGCGTCCGGCTGGACGAGGCCGCCCGCCGCGTCGGCCCCGGCAAGGCGCTCCAGGGCAACCTCGACCCGACCGTGCTGTTCGCTCCCCGCGAGGCCGTCGAGGCCAAGACCCGCGAGGTGCTGGACGCGGCCGCGGGCCTGGAGGGTCACGTCTTCAACCTCGGCCACGGCGTGATGCCGTCCACCGACCCCGACGCGCTCACCCGGCTCGTGGAGTACGTCCACACGCGCACCGCGCGCTGAGCCCGGCCCTGAGCCCGAGCGGCCACCGCGACCGCGACCCGGGCGGGCGGTCCGCCGTCCGCCCGCCCGGGCGTTCGCTGCCCGGCCCCGGAGGTACGAGGCGCAGGGCGAGGTGAACCGTGCGTGGGCGTGCGGCCGGGCGCCCACACCGTAGAAGGTCTGGACCAATGCGTCAACGGGTCCGGCGGACGGCCCTTGGACCACACCCTCCCCCGGACGTGCGGCGGTTGGGACGCCGCGCCACACTGGGCAAGGGCAAGGGCAAGGGCAAGGGCAAGGGCAAGGGCAAGGGCAAGGGCAAGGGCAAGACGGGGCGGGAAAGAGACGGGAAGAGGCAGGCGGGAAGGACACGGCTGTGAACGCTGGCGGGCGCGGACCGGTGCCGCTGCTCGGCATCGCGTCCCACCTGCTGCGCGGCGTCGTGGCCCCGCTCGCCCGCCGGCGCTCGGCGCGCGCCAGGCTGGCCTGGCTGAACGAGGCGTCCGACCGCATCGGCACCACCCTGGACCTGCACCGCACCGCTCAGGAGGTGACCGACTTCTGCGTGCCCTGGCTGGCCGACGCGGCCGCCGTCGACCTGCTGGAATCGGTGCTGCTCGGCGAGGAGGGCGCGCGCGGCGCCACCGCCGCCCCGCCCGCCATGCGCGCGATGGCCGTGAGCCGGATACCCGAACTGGGCGGCATCGCACCCGACCCGGTGGGCGAACCCACCACGTACAACCCGGACATGCTCGCCCACCGCCTCTGCGTCGGACTGCGCCGGCCGGCGTTCCTGCCCCGGCTCGGCCCGCACGACTACGCGAGCGTGGCGCCCACCCCCGACGCCGGCGAACAGCTGCGCGCGGCGGGCGTGCACAGCTACATGGCCGTCCCGCTGGTCGCCCGTGGCGTCCTGCTCGGCATCGCCGACTTCGTACGCTGCGGATCCCGCCCGCCCTTCACCCGCGCCGACGTCGCGCTCGCCACGCAGCTCGCCTCCAAGGCCGCCGTCTACGTCGACAACGCCCGGCTCTACGGGCGGGAGCGCGAGCACGTCGTGTCGCTCCAGCGCAGCCTGCTGCCCCGCGCCATGCCCCGCACCGCCGGTCTCGGCGTCGCCGGCCGCTACGCCCCCGCCGACCATCCGCACGGCGTCGGCGGTGACTGGTTCGACGTGATCGCCCTGCCCGGCGGACGCACCGCGCTCGTGGTCGGCGACGTGATGGGGCACGGCCTGCCCGCCGCGGCCACCATGGGCCGGCTGCGCACCGTCGCCCGCACCCTGCTCCATCTCGACCTCGCGCCCGAACGCGTCCTGGCCCGCCTCGACCTGGCCGCGCGCGACCTGGAGGACGACCAGGTCGCCACCTGCCTGTGCGCGGTGTACGACCCCGCCTCCGCCACGTACACCGTGGCCAGCGCCGGACACCCGCCACCGCTGCTGGTCCTGGCGCCCGGCAGCGCCGAGTACGCCACCGTGCCCGCCGGGGCTCCGCTCGGCGCGGGCGTGATCCCCTACGACGCGACCCGCCTGACCGTGCCCGCGCACGGACGGCTGGTCCTCTACAGCGACGGCCTGGTCAAGAGCCGCCACAGCCGGGAGGACGTCGACGAGCTGCTGGAGGGCCTGCGGACCACCGCCGCCGGCCTCTCCGGGGAGGAGCTGGACGACTGCCGGCTCGCCGAGACCCTGCCGAGCACCGGCACGCGCTACGACGAGTCCGTGCTGCTGGTCGCCGCCGGGCGCCCCGAACCCCTGGCCGGCGAACTGCACGTCTGGCGGCTCCCGCCCGACGGCACCGCCGCGGCCACCGCCCGCGGGCTGGTCACCGGGCAGCTGGCCCGCTGGGGACTCCAGGAACTGGCCGACGTCAGCGAACTGGTGGTCAGCGAGCTGGTCGGCAACGCCCTGCGCTACGGCGGCGGTCCCGGCGAGCTGCGCCTGCTGCGCCACGAGCGGCTGATGCTGGAGGTCTCCGACCGCGGGCCCGACCTGCCCCAGATCCAGCACGCCACGGAGTCCGACGAGGGTGGCCGCGGCCTACAGCTGATCAACATGCTGTGCCGGCGCTGGGGCTCGTGCCGCATCCCCGACGGCAAGGTGGTCTGGGTCGAGCAGGACCTGCCCACCGCACCCCACCCGGACGGCCCGCGCCCGGCCCCGGCCCACTGACCGCCGCGTACGGAGGGAGGGGCAGCACGGTCATGCGGTCGCCTCCGCCGAGCACCCGCGTCGCGCCCCGCCCGCCACGGTGCCGCACACCGCCCGCAGCCGTGGTGCGACGGCCAGGCGGCGGATGCCGGCCACCAGGGGCTCGGTGCGTCTGCCGGCCGGCGGCTCGGGAGCGGGTTCGTCGACCCGCACCGTCGGCACGCACAGCGCGCACACCAGGAAGGTCGCCGACTCCGGCACGGCCACCGCACGCGCGCCGAGAGTGAGGTACAGGAACGAGCCGGCGGCGGGGGCGACCAGCATGCCCCTTCCCGCATGGTGCGCGGCAGCGCGTTGGCTGCTGAGCAGTGCGTCGGGGTGCACCAGGCGGGTGAGCAGCGCGCTGCCTGCCGCGTTGTGCGTGCCCACGCCGAGGCCGACGCCGAACAGCACGAGATACACCAGCCACACCCGGCTGCCGTCGTGCACCAGCAGGGCCGGCAGGACCCGACCGCAGAGCACCAGGTCGAGCCGAGTGATCAGCGGCCGGCGGGTACCGGTGAATTGCTCTGCCCGGCGGGGAGCGAGACCGCGTCGTGGCGGAGGGGCCGAACACAGGTTTCCGGACTGACCGTGGCCGGCCGTGTCCGCGGCTGCTTCCGCGTGACGTCGGGTCCGGCGTCGGAGGCGAGGACCGGGTGGGGCGCGGCGGCCGCCGGTGTTGCCGGTGCCGCGCTCGACTCGGTGGCGGCGAGCCCCGTCGGCGGGGCGCCGCCCGGCATCGGCCCGCGCACCGCGTCCGTGCCTCACCAGCCCGGACGGGCCCGCCTTCCGAAGGCCGGGCCCTCTGGTCGCGGCGGCGGTGGGGTGCCGGGGCGCAGCGGCAGCGCGATCAGCATGCCCGCGACGAAGCCGACCACATGGGCCGCGTACGCCACGGTGCCGGCGCTGGAGACGGCCTGCCCGGAGGAGTACAGCGCCTGGAGCACGAACCAGAAGCCCAGCACGATCCAGGCGGGCAGCCGCAGCGGCAGGAAGAGCAGGAACGGGACGAGGATCCAGACCCTGACCCTCGGATACAGGACGAGATACGCGCCGAGGACTCCCGCGATCGCCCCCGACGCGCCGATCAGCGGCTGGCCGGAGTCGGAGTTGAGCAGTGCGAAGCCGTATCCGGCCGCGTAGCCGCAGGCCACGTAGAACAGCAGGTACCGCACATGGCCCATGCGGTCCTCGATGTTGTTGCCGAAGATCAGCAGGAACAGCATGTTGCCCAGCAGGTGCAGCCAACTCCCGTGCAGGAACATCGACGTGAACACCGACAGCTCGGCCGACTTGTCGTACGCCGGCGGGCCCAGCACGCAGCCCGGCCCGTGGACGCCCACCCCGGCCTGGCCGGTCGGCACCAGCGACGGCATCCGGTGCTGGATCAGCTCGCGCGGCACCAGGGCGTAGTGCTCCGTGAACGCCTCCAGATGGCACAGCTGGGCCAGCGTGCTGCCGCCCGTGACGGAACCGGAGATGCCCGGCGTGCTCAGGAACACGACGACGTTCGCGGCGATCAGGGCGTACGTCACCCAGGGGGTGCGCCGCACCGGGTTCAGATCATGGACGGGGATGACCACAGGGAAGTACTGCCCCCGATGCGCCCGGCGAATCGGTGAACGCGGCCGTCCGCCGGTCCGTATGTCCCCCTGACACGAGCCGGCGCGGCGACCACGCGACCGTGCGACCGCGCGACGACACGGCGACACGATGAGGCGAGGAGCAGGCGATGAGCGACCGAGGAACCCCCGCGATGCACGCACTGCCCGACGGCGAGGCCGAGCTCTCCCTGGTGGTGCGGCTGCCGTGGGAGGACGTCGCCCGGCTCGGCCAGGAGGCCGGGCGGCTGGCGGCCCAGGCACAGCGGCCGGTGACGCTGGACGAGGCCGTCAGCCACCGGCTGCGCTCCACCCGTCCGCCGGCCGCCCACGCCCGGCCGGGCGGGGAGCCGCAGGCCACGGCGACGGCAGGCAGCGGCTCCGTCTCCTCGCTGCCCAGACTCAACGGCAGCACGGCGTAGCCCCGGAGCGCGGGTGACGGTGCCGGCGCGGGCCTCAGCGCGCGCCGTCGCGGACCTTCGCCGCGGCCTTCCTGGCGGCCACCAGCACCGGGTCCCAGACCGGTGAGAACGGCGGCGCGTACCCCAGGTCCAGCGCCGTCATCTGCTCCACGGTCATGCCCGCCGTCAGCGCGACCGCCGCGATGTCGACCCTTTTCGCCGCGCCTTCCCGGCCCACGATCTGCACGCCCAGGAGGCGTCCGGTGCGGCGTTCGGCAAGCATCTTCACCGTCATGGGGGAGGCGCCCGGGTAGTAGCCGGCGCGGCTCGTCGACTCGATCGTGACCGTCTCGAACCGCAGCCCGACCCGGCGGGCGTCCTTCTCGCGCAGTCCGGTGCGCGCGATCTCCAGGTCGCACACCTTGCTCACCGCGGTGCCGACCACGCCGGGGAACGTGGCGTAGCCACCGCCGACGTTGGTGCCGATGACCTGGCCGTGCTTGTTGGCGTGGGTGCCCAGCGGGACGTAGCGCTCCTGTCCCAGGACCAGGTCGAGGACCTCCACGCAGTCGCCGCCCGCCCAGATGTTCTCGTGGCCGCGCACCCGCATCGCCAGGTCGGTGAGCAGCCCGCCGTGGACGCCGAGCGGCAGCCCGGCCGCCCGCGCCGGCCCCGTCTCGGGACGTACGCCGATGCCCAGCACCACCACGTCCGCCGGGTACTCGGCGTCCTGCGTGGCCACCGCCCGGACGCGGCCGTCCGCACCGGTGAGCACCTTGGTCACCTCGGCCTCGCCGACCATCGTGATGCCGAGGCCGACCATGGCCTCGTGCACCAGGCGGCCCATGTCCGGGTCGAGGGTGGACATGGGCTCGGTGCCGCGGTTGACGACCGTCACCTCGTAGCCGCGGTTGATGAGGGCCTCGGCCATCTCCACGCCGATGTAGCCCGCGCCGACCACGACGGCCCTGCGGCCCCGCGCGCGTGCCAGGCTGTCGAGCAGCGCCTCGCCGTCGTCCAGGGTCTGCACGCCGTGCACCCCGGGCGCCTCGACACCGGGCATAGGGGGCCGGATCGGCCGCGCCCCGGTGGCGATCACGAGTTTGTCGTACGGCGTCCAGTACTCGGCCCCGGAATCGACCTCGCGCGCCCGGACCCGGCCCGCGGCCACGTCGATCTCCGTCACCTCGGTGCGCATCCGCAGATCGATGTCCCGGGCGCGGTGCTCCTTCGGGGTGCGGGCGATCAGCCGGTCCCGCTCGCCGACGTCGCCGCCCACCCAGTAGGGGATGCCGCAGGCCGAGAACGAGCTGAAGTGGCCGCGTTCGAACGCCACGATCTCCAGTTCCCCGGGCCCGCGCAGCCGGCGCGCCTGCGACGCCGCGGACATCCCCGCGGCGTCGCCGCCGATCACGACCAGCCGCTCCCGCGCCGCCGGCGCCCCGCGCGCCGCCCTGTCATCCCTCACACCGCTCATGTCCATGCGAACACGCTACGGCCATGGGGGATTTCATTCCCGGGCGCCGCCCTCCCCGCTCGGGGCCGGGCGCTCACCGCCCTGCGGGGGCACCGGCCGGGCGGCGGGCAGCGGACCGAGCGCGGTCATCGGGGGCGCCGCGCCGGCCGCGCCGGCCGCGCCCGACGCATCCGCCGTACGGCGCGGCAGCCGGGGCCGTACGACGCGCAGCCACAGCAGGGCGAGGAGCGCCGCCGTGACGGCGAACGGGAGGACCGCGCCGAGGGCGAGGGCGATCCAGTGGACCACGGTGACGAACACGTGCCAGCCGCCGCTCAGCGCGTCCGCGAAGCCGGGCTCGTCGTGCGTGGCGTCCTTCTTCCGCACCGGTGTCTCGGACAGCGACAGGGTGATGGTGGCCAGGCTCGTACGGTCCTTCAGGGACGCCTGCTGGGCGAGCAGCGACTCCAGGTCGGCCTCGCGGCGGCTCAACTCGCTCTCCAGGCTGACCACGTCGCTCAGGTCGCTCGCCTGGTCCATCAGGCCGCGGACCCGGGCCACGCTGGCGCGCTGCGACCTGATGCGGCTGTCGACGTCGACGACCTGGTCGGTGACGTCCTGGGCCTGGGCGGTGCGCGAGACGAGCTTGCCGGTGCCCTCGAGACCGGTGAGGACCTCGTCGTACCGGTCGGCGGGCACACGCAGCACGACGCGGGTCTGCTCGTGCCCCTCCTCGTCGCGGCTGGTGTTCTCGTCGCCGATGTAGCCGCCCGCGCTCTCGGTGGCCGTGCGGGCCGCGTCGAGGGCCTTGGGCACGTCCTTGACCTGCACCGTCAGCGAGGCGGTGCGGATGATGTGGCTGGTGAGCTTCGGCGGGGCGGTGGCCTTCGCGCCGGAGGCCGTGCCGCCGGCGCGGCCCGAGGCGCCCCGCTGGGCCTCGCCCCCGGCGGCGCTGTCGGCCGCGGACTTGTGGTCGGAGCCCGCGTCGCCGCCTCCCGCGCTGCACCCGGTGACCGCCACGGCCGCCGCGAGCAGCAGAGCGGCCAGGGCGGATGCGGGCCGGGCGGAACGCCAAACAGGACCCCGGTCGCGGTGCCGGTCACGGTGTCGGTCGGAAGGACGTGGGAAACGTCGT
Source organism: Streptomyces sp. NPDC006393 (assembly GCF_040628575.1). Taxonomy (NCBI): domain Bacteria; kingdom Bacillati; phylum Actinomycetota; class Actinomycetes; order Kitasatosporales; family Streptomycetaceae; genus Streptomyces; species Streptomyces sp. NPDC006393. Next base: position 17,892 of record NZ_JBEXZD010000110.1, on the reverse strand, counting down.
GCGCGCATGTGGTGTACCCCCGAGGGTCGTCGTGACGGGTGGCGTTGACACGGACGTTCCTTCGACGCCCGGGCCCTGCGGGACGTTGGCCGAGAACGGTTCCGATGCGGTCACGGTCGGGACTCGTGACGGACACCGGTCCGGGCGCGGGGGCGGCGCGGGAGTGTCGGAGGGGTCTGAGAAAGTGGAGGACATGAGCGCAAGGGGCAGGGACCTGGGGCATGTCGTCGTCATCGGGGCCGGGATCGCGGGGCTGGCCGCCGCGCACCGGCTGCTGGAGCGCGGGGCGCGGGTGACCGTGCTGGAGGCGGCTTCGCGGGTCGGCGGCAAGCTGCTGCCCGGCGAGATCGCGGGTGTGCGCGTCGATCTGGGCGCCGAGTCGATGCTGGCCCGCCGGCCCGAGGCCGTGACCCTCGCGCGCGAGGCGGGCCTGGCGGGCCTGTTGCAGCCGCCCGCCACCGCGACCGCCTCGATCTGGACCCGCGGCGCCCTGCGCCCCATGCCCAAGGGGCATGTGATGGGCGTCCCCGGCACCGCCGCCGCGCTCGCCGGACTGCTCTCCGACGAGGGCCTGGCGCGCATCGAACGCGACGCCGACCTGCCCCGCACCGAGGTCGGCGACGACGTGGCCGTCGGTGAGTACGTGGCGGCGCGCGTGGGCCGCGAGGTCGTCGACCGCCTGGTCGAACCGCTGCTCGGCGGGGTCTACGCGGGCGACGCCTACCGCATCTCGATGCGCTCGGCCGTGCCCCAGCTCTTCCAGGCCGCTCGGACGCACGACTCGCTGACCGAGGCCGTCCGCGAGATCCAGGTGCGGGGGGCCGGGGCGCAGCAGACCGGCCCGGTCTTCATGGGCATCGAGGGCGGAGTGGGCCGGCTCCCGCTCGCCGTGGCCGAATCGGTGCGGGCACGCGGCGGCGAGATCCTGACCGGGACACCCGTGACGGAGCTGCGCCGCGAGGCGCCGGCCACGCCCGGGTCCCCGGCGGCCTGGCGGGTGGTCGCCGGGGACCGGGTGCTGCACGCCGACGCCGTGGTGGTCGCCACGCCCGCGCCGGCCGCCGCCGAGCTGCTGCGGGCCGAGTCCCCCGAGGCCGCGGCTGAGCTGCGGGCCGTCGAGTACGCCTCGATGGCCCTGATCACCCTCGCCTACCGCCGTGCCGACGCCGCCCGCCTGCCCGAAGGCAGTGGCTTCCTGGTGCCCCCTGTCGACGGGCGCACCATCAAGGCGTCGACCTTCGCCTCCCACAAGTGGGGCTGGATCGCGGACGACGACCCGGACGTGGTGGTGCTGCGCACCTCGGTCGGCCGCCACGGCGAGACGGAGATTTTGGGACGGGAGGACGCCGAGCTCGTGGACGTCTCCCGGCGCGACCTGCGGGAGGCCACCGGCCTGGACGCCGCACCGCTTCAGACCCGGGTCACCCGCTGGACCGACGGCCTGCCCCAGTACCCCGTCGGCCACCACGCGCGCGTGGTGCGCATCCGCGAGCACGTCGGCAAGCTCCCGGGCCTCGCGGTGTGCGGCGCGGCCTACGACGGCGTGGGCATCCCGGCCTGCATCGCGAGCGCCGACGCGGCCGTGGACCAGCTGGGGGGCGACCTGCGGGCTGTGCAGGAGCTCACCGCCCACCCGGTGCAGAGTCTGCACGGCGGAGCGGGAGAATAGGGACCATGAGTGACGACGCCCCCACCACCGAGTCCGGCAGGATCCCGAACAAGGGCAAGCTGGCCAAGGACCTCAACGAGGTCATCCGCTACACGCTGTGGTCCGTCTTCAGGCTGAAGGACGTCCTCCCCGAGGACCGTGCGGGCTACGCCGACGAGGTCCAGGAGCTGTTCGACCAGCTCGCCGCCAAGGACGTGACCATCCGTGGCACGTACGACGTCTCGGGCCTGCGCGCCGACGCCGACCTCATGATCTGGTGGCACGCGGAGACCGCCGACCAGCTCCAGGAGGCGTACAACCTCTTCCGCCGCACGAGGCTGGGCCGCGCGCTGGAGCCTGTGTGGTCGAACATGGCGCTGCACCGCCCCGCCGAGTTCAACCGCTCGCACATCCCGGCGTTCCTCGCCGACGAGACGCCGCGCAACTACGTCAGCGTCTATCCGTTCGTGCGCTCCTACGAGTGGTACCTGCTGCCCGACGAGGACCGCCGCCGCATGCTCGCCGACCACGGCAAGATGGCCCGCGGCTACCCGGACGTGCGCGCGAACACGGTCGCGTCCTTCTCCCTCGGCGACTACGAGTGGCTCCTCGCCTTCGAGGCCGACGAGCTGCACCGCATCGTCGATCTCATGCGCCACCTGCGGGGCGCGGAGGCGCGGATGCACGTGCGCGAGGAGGTCCCGTTCTTCACGGGCCGCCGCAAGGACATCGCGGACCTGGTCGCGGGCCTCGCCTGATCATGGCTGATCGCCGCTGATCACTTCGGTCCGGTCGCCGGCCGTGCCTCCCTTCCGGGGCCGGCCGGTGGCTCGTCCGGCGGTCACTCCCGCCAGGGCTGGTCGCGGTGGGCGAAGGCCGCGCGCAGCTCGGGTTCGCCGATCGCGCGGATGCCGCGCACGGCCACGGAGGCCAGGTACGTCCGCTCGTCACCGGGCCCCTTCGCGCGCCGGGCCAGCGCGCCGAGCAGCCGCTGCCCGGCCGGAGACGCCCAGCGCGAGTAGGGGTGGGCCTCGATTCGGGCTATGCCCAGACAGCTCAGGGTGAGCGCGAGCGGCAGCGCGAACCAGAGGGCGACCAGATCGCGCGGCATCCCGGTCGGACCGGGCAGCAGCAGCGCGGCCCCGCCCAGCGCGAGGACGGCCAGGGCGGCGCCCCGCACCTGGCGGATGCCGGCCGCGACCGTCGACGCCGTGCCCTCCGGCACGGCCAGTCCCGCGCTGACCAGCCGGTCGGCCAGGCCGCGCACCGAGTCCGCGGCGGCCGCGGCGGCCCGCACGGGAGCGATCCGGGACTGTCCCTCCGGGCCGATGGCCCCGATGACGGACCGCTCGATCTCGTCCCGGCCGTGCGGATCCACGACCGTGGCCCAGCCGGTGTGCGCGAGCCACAGTCGGCGCTGACGCGCCATGGAGACGAGCGTCACGTCGGCGACGCGCGCGGGGCCACCCGACAGGAACGCCGCCTCGTACAGCGTCAGCTCGTGTCCCCGGCCCGCGGTCGAGTCGTGGGTGTCGACGGCCGCCGCGCGTACGGCGGCCAGGCACAGCCGGGTGCACGCCGTGCCGGCGACGGCCCAGGCCAGCAGCAGGAGAAGGACCCAGAACATGACGCGTTTCTATGCCAGAGGCCTGGGAAACTCCATGCCCTGTTCACATTCCGGACGGAGTGTGGCCGGTATGTGACGTTCCGTTTGTTTCGTGAGGTCAGGGTGTCCGTGTCCGGGCGGCCGGGGGCGGGCTGGAGGCGGCGGGCGGCAGGGCGTACGTCGGCGATCCCGGCGTTCCGGACGGGGTGACCGGGACCACCTCGCCGGGCCCGACGCCCGGGACGCCGGTGTCGGAGGGGTCGGCCGTGGCGGGGTCGCCGCTCGCGGCCAGGTCGCGGGCCAGGGCGGCGAAGTCGACGTACCCCGTGGCCTCCAGGACCTTGATGTGGTCCAGCACGGTCGTGTTGGCGTCGTCGGCGAGGTCGCGCACGAGCGAGTTCTGTGTGCTCGCCCGCACCTCGGCGACGAGCGAGAAGACCTTGCCGTGCGCGAGCCGCAGGATGTTGGCGAACCGGCGGTCGTAGTCCTCGCCGTGCGCCGCGTTCAGGGCGTCCAGCCACTGCTTCTGCTGGGCCGTGGGCTCGTTGGGCAGCGTGAGGCCGAGCCGGGCGGCCACGTCGCGCACCCGGCGGTCGAGGAAGGTGTGCCCCTCGACGAGATGCCGGCCCGCCGTCCGCACGGCGTCGGTGGTGCCCTTCTCCTCCGCCTGCTGTCCGGCGGGCAGCTCCCACAGCCCGGCGAGCCGCACCTTCGTGAGGAAGTCGCGGTCGAGTTCGGACAGCGGCCCGTACTGCGTCGCCACGGTCCGGGCGCTCAGCAGGTCGGCGGGAGCGGCGGGCCGCTGGGCGTACGACCACAGCGGAACGAGCAGGGCCACCACGGTCCCGGCCAGGACCGAGACGATGAGGCCGGTCCCGCTGAAGATGCCTCGGCCCTTCACGGGGGGTCGCGGTCGCATGGGTGCCTCCTGTCGCGGCACCGCACGTCAGTGCGCTTCGGGGTGGGTGTGAAGGCTTGGCATATTACTGCGGTGAGCGCGACGGCCGACGGGCGAGAGAAACCGCCCGTAACCGGCGAACCGGAACGAAGAGCCGCGAAACCCAGTCACATGCGAGCCGGCAAAACGCCCCGAACCCGGCACGAAGCGCCCAGTCCCCCCGCACTGTTAATCCGGGCACACCGCTGGTTCGCCTCTCACCGCCGCAGCAGCACCCGCCGTGCCGCCCGGGCCGCGCGTATCGCCGGCCCGGTGGACCTCGGGGCCGGTCCCGACCGGTCCAGCCACCACTCCCGCAGCTCGCGTCGGGCACCGGGGTCCGCCGGGCGCCCGTCCAGGAGCAGGAACTCCACGAAGTCCATCGCGTCCCGCCGATAGCCACCGCGCAGGGGATGCCCCTGCGCGTACGCGAGGAACGCGGCCCGGTACCCGTCGCCGAGGATCTCCGGAAGCTCGGGCGCGACCCGGGCGACGACACCGGCCCGCTTGGCCGCCAGCGCCCGCGCCTGGACGCCGAGCCGTACGCGGTCGAATCCCTCCGGGGCGGGCGTCCCGGCGACCAGGGCGGACAGCAGTGCGGTCTGCGCGAGCGCGAGCCGCTGGCGCGCGGGACCGGTGCCGGTCGGCGGTGCCACCGGGAGGCCGGCGGCAGCGGACGCGCGCGCGGACCCCCGGGGCGGGGGCGGACAGGCGTCGACGGCAGACCTCGCGACGGACGTACGGCCCAGCTCCACGGCCTCGCGGATCGCGTCCAGCTCCCGCTCCAGCTCGCCCGGTCCGGGGAAGTTCTCGTCCCGCTCCAGCAGCACGCCGGGCGGCGACACCCGGGAGGCGAGGTCGGCCAGGACGTCCAGGACCGGTCGGGGAACGGGGTGGGCGTGACTGTCGTGCCAGACCCCGTCCCGCTCGTATCCGCCCGCCACATGGACGTACGCGATCGCTTCGAGCGGGAGTTCGGCCAGCGCCTTGGCCGGGTCCTCACCCTGGTTGACGTGGTTCGTGTGGAGGTTGGCGACATCGATCAGCAGTCGTACGCCGGTGCGGTCGGCCAGTTCGTACAGGAACTGCCCCTCGGTCATCTCCTCGCCCGGCCACGACAGCAGCGCGGCGATGTTCTCCACGGCGAGCGGCACGGGCAGCGCCTCCTGCGCGATCCGGACGTTCTCGCACAGCACGTCGAGGGTGTCGCGGGTGCGCGGCACCGGCAGCAGATGGCCCGCCTCCAGCGGGTCCGAGGCGGTCAGCGGGCCCCCCGCCCGGACGAACGCGATGTGCTCCGTCACCAGCGGCGCGCCCAGCACCGCCGCCCGCTCGGCGAGGGCGTTCAGCCGGGCCTCGTCGGGCCGCTCCGCCCCGCCGAGTCCGAGCGAGACCCCGTGCGGCACGACGGTCACCCCGCGGGCCCGCAGCCGCAGCAGCGACTCCGGCTGATGTCCGGGGCACACGTTCTCGGCCACCACCTCGACCCAGTCGACGCCCGGCATGCGCTCCACGGCGTCCGCGATCTCCGGCCGCCACCCGATCCCCGTCCCCAGCCGCTCCATCGTCGCTCGTCCCCCTCGCTTCCTCGGTGACGGGGGTATGGCCCGGGCGCCCGGCCGCGAACCGCGCCGCCGCGCCTTCAGAGGAACATTTGAGCTTCACCGACCGCCCGGACGCCGGCCCTCACGCCGCGTCGAAGTCCGAGCGGGGCCGCACCTCCACGATGAAGTCGGCGTCGTCCATGTCGCCCGCCTCGGCGTGCCAGAGGAAGACCCGCACGTGCATGGCGTGGTGGAGGCCGACCCTCTCCCACTCGCTCATCAGGTCCCCGACGATGCGGCCGATGGCGTACCTGGCGCCCTCCGTCGAGTCGGAGGCCGTGATCGCGCCCTGCCACCGTTCGGGATCGCTTCCGTAGGGGCGCCAGCCCTCGGAGCCGTGCGGCTCGAACACCCGGTACACCCAGTCCGTGTTGGTGTTCATAACACCGATCCTGTCACCGAGGGGCCGCGCGCGCCGCAGAAGGCCTCGCGGCTCGCGCTCACCGCGCTCCGAGGGCAATCCGCAAAGAACTCTTCGCATGGGAACCTTTGCAAAGAAGTCTTTGGGGTCTATCGTGCATGAGCATGGCAGAGATCCCCGCGGACAAGTCCGTCGTCCTGGATGCCAAGGGACTGCGTGCCCTGGCCCACCCCGTGCGCGTGCAGCTCCTGGGGCTGCTGCGGATCCACGGACCCGCCACCGCCACGCAGTTGGCCGATCGGCTGGGCCTGAACTCCGGGGCCACCAGCTACCACCTGCGTCAACTGGCCGCGGCCGGCTTCGTGGCCGAGGACGCCGAGCGGGGGAACGCGCGCGAACGGTGGTGGCGCTCGGTGCACCAGATGACCCGGTTCGACTCCGAGGACCTGGCGGACCGGGAGCCCGAGGCGGCGTTGACGTATCTGCAGTCGGTGCACAACGCGTACACCCTGCGCACCCAGCAGGCGCTCAACGGTCTCCAGACACTGCCGCGGCCGTGGCGGGAGGCGTTCAGCATGAGCGACAGCGCTCTGCGACTCACTCCCGCGGAGGCCCAGGAGATGCGGGACGAGATCTGGTCCGTGATCGACCGGTACCGGCGGGCCCCGGGCGACGAGGAGCCCGAAGGGGCCGAGCGGGTCTGGGTGAACGTCCATGTGCTGCCCGACGCCGACCTCGCCGAGCAGGAGGCGGAGAGCTGATGCCGGCCGGGGGGACGCACACGCGGGGGCCGGTCCGGCTGCGGCCGCTGGCCGGGCTTCTCACCGCGCTGCTCGTGGCGCAGAGCGGCACCAGGATCTCGGCCATCGCCATTCCGTGGTTCGTGCTCGTCACGACCGGCAGTGCCACGCAGACCGGTCTGGTCGCGTTCTGCGAGATGGGTCCGTACGTGGCGATCAAGGCATTCGCCGGGCCGCTGGTCGACCGGGTCGGGCCGCGCCGGGTCTCCTGGGTCGCGGATGTCGTCAGCGCGGCCGCCGCCTCGCTGATCCCCCTGCTGCACGCCGAAGGCGTGCTGTCGTTCGGGACGCTGCTCGCACTGGTCGCGGTGATCGGCGCCGTCCGCAGCCCCGGGGATCTGGCGAAGGAGGTCATGATCCCCGAGGCGGCGGAGCGCGGCCGGGTGCCGCTGGAGCGGGCGACCGGGCTGGAGGGCGTGGTCGAGCGGCTGTCCGGGACGGTGGGGCCCGCCGCCGGGGGAGCCCTGGTGGGGCTGGTGGGCCCCATGGCCGGACTGGGCGTCAACGCGGCCTGTTTCGCGCTGGGTTCCCTGGTCGTCGCCGTGGCGTTGCCCCGCGGTATGGGATGCCCGCAGGGGCACACCGCGGAGGAGGGAGGGGGCGACGGCGGCACGGAGACGGGTTACTGGCACAGCTTCCGACAGGGCTTGGCGTTCCTGCGCGCGGAGCCGCTGCTGCTGACGCTCTGCGCGATGATCGGCGTCACGAATCTGCTGGACGCCGCATGCGCGGCCGTTTTCGTGCCTGTGTGGGCCAAGGAGTCCGGCCACGGACCCGCCGCGATCGGACTGGTGTGGGCGGCGTTCAGCATCGCGGCGGCGGTCGGCAGCCTCGTCGCCGCGGCGGTGGCGCACCGACTGCCCCGGCGGCCGGTGTTCTTCCTCGGCTGGCTCGTCACCGGGGCGCCGCGGTTCCTCGTCCTCGCGTCGGGGGCGCCACTGTGGGTCGTGGCGGTGGTCCTGGGCATCGGCGGTCTCGGGGGCGGCTTCATCAACCCGATCATCGGGGCGGTCACCTACGAGCGGATCCCGCCGGAGATGGTGGGCAGGGTCCGGGGCATCGCGCAGGCCCTCGCCTGGGTGGGGATTCCGCTGGGCGGCCTGCTCGGCGGCGCCGCCGTGGCAGGCGTGGGCCTCGGACCCGTGCTGGTGGCCGCGGGCGCGGTGTACTTCCTCACGACCCATCTCGCGGGCCTGCGCCCGGAATGGCGTGAGATGGACGCCCACCGCGGCAAGGGACGAGCCGCGCCGGCCCGTCCGGCCGCCCCCGCGGACGCCACCCACGTGAGGTGAGCGCACGCCGTGGCGCTTGCGCGGGAGCCGGCGGCGGTCGTGCCTGGGCTCAGCGAGGGGATCGCAGCGCCGGGTGGTCCGCGATCACCGTGCAGGAGCCGGGGGCGATCTCCGTGAAGCCCGCGTCGCGGACCAGCGGGAGGCCGCTGGTGGTGAGTTCGTGCCAGTGGGCGGGGTCGGCGGTGCGGACGGTGAGGGGGAAACCGGCGTCCTGCCAGGCCGTGCGCTGTTGGTCCGTCAGTTCCCACCAGGCGAGCTGGGCGCCGTGACCGGCCTGCGCCATCGCCTTGCCGGCGGACATCTCCAGGCCGGGGTTGAGCCACAGCACCGGGGTGCCGGGGTCGGGCCGGACCGGCGGCTCCGGGTCGTCGAGGTCGGTCCCCGAGACCTGAAGCTTCGCCAGGTCCCTGGGCCAGCCGTCCAGCGGGACGGGCGGGAAGACCCGTACCTCCGCCGTCTTTCCCGTGACCGTGATGCCGGGCAGGGCCTCGGCCCGCCGCCACTCCGCGCCGCGCGCCCGCCGCACCACCTTGCGGATCCGGGCGTCCTGCCAGTCCCGCACGGCCCGCGCCCACGCGCCGTCGCCCACGGAGCGCTCGTCGCCGAGCAGCACCAGCACCGCCCGGGCCGCCGTCTCCAGCGCGTCGGTACGCGCCGGGGGAGCGGCCCGCTCCATCCGGACGACCAGCGGCAGCACGAACTGCGGGGCCAGGTCGCGCGCCGCGGGCTCGGTGCGGAACGGGCTGTCGGAAGCGGGAGTCTCGTACGTCACGCCCTCAAGTGTGCCAACCGCCATGCGCGCGAGAGGATGACCCCCATGCGAGACGATCTCCGGCTGGACGGCGTCGGCCGCCGCTACGGCCTGCGCGGCCCCTGGATCCTGCGGGGGGTCGACCTGGCCGTCCGGCCCGGCACCCTGACCCGGGTCGAGGGCGCAAACGGCACCGGCAAGTCCACCCTGCTGCGCCTGCTCGCACGCGTCGACGCCCCCACCGAGGGCCGGGTCACGGGCCGCCCGCGCACGGCCTACGTCCCCGAGCGCTTCCCGGCCGCGCTGCCGTTCACCGCGGCCGGCTACCTCACCCACCTCGGCGCGGTGCACGGTCTGTCCCGGCCGGCCGCCGCACGCGCCGCGGGGGAGTGGCTGGAACGCTTCGGGGCCGCCGCCTACGCCGCCACGCCGATGACGGCGCTGTCCAAGGGCACCAGCCAGAAGGTCGCCGTGGCCCAGGCGCTGCTCGCCGCGCCGGAGCTGCTGGTGCTGGACGAGGCATGGACCGGGCTGGACGCCGACGCCCGGGCCGAGCTGGAGCGGGCCGTCGCCGAGCGGATCGCGGACGGCGGGGCCGTGGTGTTCGTCGACCACGACCCGCACCGCCTGGCCGGAGCGCCCGACGCGACGTACACGGTGCGCGACGGCGCCCTCGAACGCCGTGCTGCGGACGCCCGCGCGACCCCGTCCGGTGCACACGTCCTCGTCGAGGCGCAGGGGCCGCCGGACGGGCGCCTTCCGGTCGCCGGGCACCCGGGCGTGACCTCGGCCCAGGAGATCGCGCCCGGCACCCACCGGCTCGCGGTCCGCGCCTCCCACTCCGACGTCGTGCTGCGCGCACTGCTGACCGCCCGCCCGCCGTGGCACGTGGCCCGCGTGACCACCCACCTCGCGGACGCCGACGCCCGCGGTGCCGGCGACGGCTCCGGTCCCGACACCCGCGGCGCCGGGCGTCGGGACCCCGACCCGGACCATCCCGGCCCCGACCGCCCCGGCCTGGACCATCCCGGCGCGGACCGCCCCGGCCCGCACGATCCCGGCCCGGACTGCCCCGGCGCGGACCGCCCTGGTCCGGACTGCCCCGGCGCGGACCGCCCTGGTCCGGACTGCCCCGGCCCGCACGATCCCGGCCCGGACTGCCCCGGCGCGGACCGCCCTGGTCCGGACTGCCCCGGCCCGTACCATCCCGGCGCGGACCGCCCCGGCGCGGACCGCCCCGGCCCCGACCGCCCTGGCGCGGACCGCCCCGGCGCGGACCATCCCGGCCCGGACTGCCCCGGCCCGGACCATCCCGGTCCGGACTGCCCCGGCCCGTACCATCCCGGCGCGGACCGCCCCGGCGCGGACCGCCCCGGCCCCGACCGCCCCGGCGCGGACCGCCCTGGCCCGGACTGCCCCGGCCCGGACCATCCCGGCCCGCACCATCCCGGCGCGGACTGCCCCGGCCCGGACCATCCCGGCGCGGACTGCCCTGGCCCGGACTGCCCCGGCCCGTACCATCCCGGCCCGCACCATCCCGGCGCGGACTGCCCCGGCCCGGACCATCCCGGCGCGGACTGCCCCGGCCCGCACCATCCCGGCCCCGACCGCCCCGGCGCGGGCCGCCCCGGCCGGGACCGCCCCGGCGCGGACCGCCCCGGCCCGGACCATCCCGGACCCGGCCCCTCCGTCCCCGATCACCCTGGCCCGGACCACCCCGGACCCGATCCCTCCGTCCCCGATCGCTCCGGTCCCGACCAGGAAAGCCCCCGATGACCGCCCTGATCCGCTACCAGGCCGCCCTTCTCGTGCGCTCGCAGCGGTGGCTGCCGCCGTTCGTGCTCTACGCGGCGTTCCTGGCCATCGGCGTGCAGAGCGGCCAGCCGGTGCTCGACTCGGTCGGTTACGCTGCCGCCGCTCTGCTGCCCGTCGCCGCCTGGCTGGTGCGGATCTGTGTCGGCGGCGAGCCGCCCGCGGCCCGTACGTGCGTCGCGGCGGCGGCCGGGCCCGCGCGGGCGCAGCTGGCCTGCCTGCTCGTGGCCCTCGCGGCGTCGGTGGTCGTGGGCACGGCCGCCACCGCCGTGGTCACGCTGATCAGCGACCCGGCCGGTGCCGACCATCGCACCCGGGTGCCGATGCTCCAGGCGGGCGGGGCGGGAGTGCTCGCCGCCCTGGTCTGCGCCCTGCTCGGGACGGCCGTCGGCGCGGTCACGAACCGGCCCGTGCTGCGCTCGACAGGCCGCGCGGTGCCCGCGATGCTGCTGGCGGCGCTGCTGTCGATGGTGACGACGGGCTCTCCGGCGCAGGCGGCCGTCAGCGGCCTGGTCACCGGTTCGCGGACGGGCCGCGTCCCGCTGCCGCTGGTGCCGCTGGCCGGTGCGGCGGTCCTCGCGGCGGCGGCGATCGCCGCGAGCTGTGCGCTCACCGCGCGCAGATCACCCTGAGCAGGCCGTACGCTGCGCCTCCTGCCACTCGCAGACCGGGCAGAGAGTGATCCCCTTGTACGACTCCGGGTACTCGGTCGGCTCGCGGCACAGCACGCACTCCGCGTACGGCGGCCCGTCGGCCTTCGGCGGCCGGGCCGCGTCGATCAGGCAGTAGCCGCCGTCGTCGGCGGTGCCTACGGTGCGGTCGGTGGGCTCTTCGTCGTCCTCGCTCATGGCTCCAGCGTAGGACGGTGGCGATCACCCTGATCGGTCTCGCACGGTCAGGAGCCGGTCGGGCGTGCTCAGGAACGGGCGGTCGCCGCCCGGATCATGTCGGACACCTTCACAAAGCGGTAGCCCTGCCTGCGCAGCTCCGGCACGACCGCCCGTACGACGCGCTCGGTGGTCGGGGCCGCGCTGCGCGTGCAGTGCATGATCACCACAGAACCCGGCCTCACCCCGCCCAGCACCTGCCGGGTCACGGCGTCCGCGTCCGTCGCGAACGCGTCCCCGCTCACCACGTCCCACTGGACGGCGGTGACGCCGAGACCCCCGAGCGCCCGCAGCGCCTTGTCGTCGTAGCAGCCGCCGGGGAAGCGGAAGTACGGCATCACGTGCCGCACGCCCGCCTTGCGGAACGCGCTGCCGGCGTTCTCCACGTCGGAGCGCATCCGCTCCGGCGCGATGGTGGGCAGGCCGTAGCAGTCGCCGGTGAACGCGTAGTGGCTGTAGGAGTGGTTGGCGAGTTCGAACAGCGGGTCGTTGCCGATGGAGCGGGCCTCGTCCGGGTACTGCACGGCCCACCGGCCGGTCATGAACACGGTGGCCGGGACCTTCAGGGCGCGGAGCGTGGCGATGAGCGCGGGGTTGTCGAAGTGCTCGCCCGCCGCCGCGCGCGGTCCCTCGTCGGCGGTCATGTCGGCGTCGAAGGTGAGTGCGACGATCTTGCCCTTGGTCCGCGGGCCGTTGGCGAAGACCGGGGTCAGCCCGCCGGGCCCGGGCGCGAGCCTCGGCGGCGCGGAAGGGGCCGAGGGCTTGGCGGTGGCCGAGGGCTCGGCGGCGGACCTGGCGGGGGCCGGGTGACCGGCGGCGGGGGACGGGTGCCCGATGCCGGGAGCGTGCGCGGTGCCGCAGGCGGCGAGGGCGGTGAGGGTGGCGCTCAGGGCACAGGCCGCGGTGATTCGTCGTACAAGTGAGATCACCGGATGAACGTAGAACGATCTCCGGTCATATGAACGGCGGCACGGCCGTGCGGTCACCCGCCCGGGGGTCCCGCGCCGGACACGGCCCGCCGGTCACCTCGTCCTGCGCTCCAGCGGCTTGGTCGCCGGACCCTGGAGCACCTGGCCGTCGGTGTCGAACCGCGAGCCGTGGCACGGACACTCCCAGGCCCGTTCGGCGGAGTTGAAGGAGACCAGACAGCCCAGATGGGTGCAGCGGGCGGAGAGCGCGTGCAGGTTGCCCTCGTCGTCGCGGTGCACGGCGTAGCGGTCGGCGCCGTCACGGACCACGGCGCCTCCGCCCGGCGGTATCGACTCCACGGGCGGCGCCGGCCGCAGCCGGTCGCCCACGAAGTGCCGGGCGACCTCCGCCTGGGTCTTGAGGAACGTCGGCGCCTCGCGCACCGCCGTCCGCAGCCGGCGCGGGTCGTACAGCTCCCGCCACGCGCAGTCCTGCCCGGTGATCAGCGCGGTGAGCAGCCGTCCCGCCATCATGCCGCCGCTCAGCCCCCAGCCGCCGAAGCCGGTCGCCACATACGTGTGGCGGGCGCCCGCGTGCAGCGGGCCCACCATCGGGACCGTGTCGGTGGGATCGATGTCCTGGGTGGCCCAGGAGTGGACCAGGTCCACGCCGGGGAAGTGCTCCCGCGCCCAGGCGGCCAACCGGTCGAAGCGGGCCGCGGTGTCGGCGCTGCCGGGCGTGAAATGCTCTCCGGTGACCACGAGCAGCCGCTGCCCGTCCGTGCCGTCCGGCCCGTCCCCGGTGTCGGGCCCGACTCCCCCGTCCGGCCCGACTTCCGCGTCCGGCCCGTACGGCGCGGTACGCACCGAGCGGGTGCCCTCCTCCGGGGTGATGTACATGCCCTCGGGGTCCCGGGCGGCCTCGATCGGTCCCGCGACGACCAGTTCCCGGCGCGGGGAGAGCCGGGAGAACAGCAGCGCCCGGTCGAAGATCGGGTAGTGGGTGGCGACCACCACGTTCCGGGCCCGCACCGTCGCACCCGTCGCGGTCGTCACCCGGCACGGCTCGCCCTCGGTCAGACCGCGCACGACGGTGCCCTCGTAGACCCGCCCACCGCGCTCCACCAGGTCCGCCGTCAGGGCCAGCAGATACTTGCGCGGATGGAACTGCGCCTGGCCGGCCACCCGGACCGCGCCCGCCACCGGGAACGGCAGCCCGGTCTCCGTCACGAACGACGCGGGCAGCCCCGCCTCCCGCGCGGCCTCCGCCTCGGCCCGCAGTTCCGCGACCCGGTCCGGGTCACGGACATAGGTGTACGCGCTGCGCGGCTCCCACTCGCACGCGATGTCCAGCTCGTCCACCAGCGCCTCGGCGCGTTCGATCGCCTCGGACTGCGACCGGGCGTACAGCCGCGCCGCCTCCGCGTCACGGGTGCGCCGCAGCTTGTCGTAGATCAGCGTGTGCAGCGCGGTCAGCTTGGCGGTGGTGTGCCCCGTGACGCCCTCCGCCACCCGCCGCGCCTCCAGCACCGCCACGCCCAGGCCGGCCCGCGTCAGCTCGTAGGCCGTGCTCAGCCCGGCCATGCCCGCGCCGATCACCACCACGTCGACGTCCAGGTCCTCCGTCAGCGCGGGACGGGCCCGCGGCCCCGGCGCCGTCCGAACCCAGTACGAACCAGTGACGCGCCGCTGCTCGTGTCGCCCGCCGGGCTGCTCCCCCGGCCCTTCGTGCCTCTGTTCGCTCATGGCCGCCGGGTACCCCGGCCGCACCTGCCTGATCGCGGGCGCACGGGGGCAGCTGCGGCCGAGGGCGGGCCGAGCGGGTGCCTCAGCCGCCCGACGGCCGGCCGGCGCGACGGCGGGTTCTCACTGATCGGGCGGCCCCGCCGAGGCGGCGTCGGCGGCGGCCCTTACCGGCGCGATCGAGGCGGGGTCCAAGGGGGCCTCGGGCACCCCGTCCAGGGCGGCGGGCTCGGGCTCGCCGTCCAGGCGGGCTCCGCCGGCTGCTCCTTCGGCTCCGGCTTCCGTGGTGGAGCCCTCGGCTTCCGTGGTGGACCCCTCGGCTTCCGTGGTGGAGCCCGCCGGTGCGGAGGCGTCCACGGCCGCCGTCTCCGGGGGTGTGGTGAGGCCGAGCGGCCTCGGCGTCTCCGGTGCCGACGGCACCTGGGGCTGAACCTGGGCCTTCTCCAGGAAGCGCAGCAGCTCGACCGGGAAGGGCAGGACCAGCGTGGAGTTCTTCTCGGCGGCGACCGCCGTCACCGTCTGCAGCAGCCGCAGCTGCAGCGCCGCCGGAGTGTCCGCCATCTGCTGTGCCGCCTCGGCCAGCTTCTTGGACGCCTGGTACTCGGCGTCGGCGTTGATGATCCGGGCCCGCCGGTCCCGGTCCGCCTCCGCCTGCCGGGCCATGGACCGCTTCATCGACTCCGGCAGGGAGACGTCCTTGATCTCCACGCGGTCGATCTGCACGCCCCACCCGATGGCCGGGCTGTCGATCATCAGCTCGAGTCCCTGGTTGAGCTTCTCGCGGTTGGACAGCAGGTCGTCCAGATCGCTCTTGCCGATGATCGAGCGCAGGGACGTCTGGGCCATCTGGGACACCGCGAACCGGTAGTCCTCGACCTGGATGATCGCGTTGGCCGCGTCGACGACCTTGAAGTACACGACCGCGTCCACCCGCACGGTCACGTTGTCCCGGGTGATGCCCTCCTGGGCGGGGATCGGCAGCGTGACGATCTGCATGTTGACCTTGTACAGCCGGTCCACGAACGGCACGATCATCGTGAAGCCGGGCGGGCGTGCGCCACCGACGAACCGCCCCAGCCGCAGCACCACACCGCGCTCGTACTGCTTGACGACCCGCGCCGCCGCCGAGAGGTACACGAGGCCCGTGCAGCCCGCGGCGATCACGGCGGTCAGTACGTCCTGAAGCATGATGACGACTCCTCGCCCAGTCGTCCGTGCGCCCGTTCGGGGCCTTCTCCAACCATATGCCCCGTCACAGGGCCCTGAGACCGTCCCAGGGCCGTGAACGTGCGACCGTCACACGGCCGTAAGGTGTCGCGGAGGTGTCGCTCCCCGGGCGGTGGGCGAGGACGCCGCCTCGAGCCGCCGGTCGGCCCGTCGGCCCGTCGGCCCGCCTCGAGCCGGTCGGCCCGCCGGTCAGGGGGCGTCGACGTCGACAAGCCCCTTGGCGTCTCGGGCGAGTGCGGTGAGGCGGGATATCGCGCGGAAGTACTTCTTGCGGTAGCCGCCCTTCAGCATCTCCTCGCCGAACAGCCGGTCGAAGGGCAGCCCGGAGGCCAGCACCGGCACCTCACGGTCGTAGAGCCGGTCCGCGAGGACGACCAGCCGCAGTGCCGTCGACTGGTCCGGCACCGGCCGCACACCGGTCAGGCACACGGCCCCGATGCCGTCGGTCAGCGCGCCGTAGCGGCTGGGATGCACCCTGGCCAGGTGCTCCAGCAGCTCGGGGAAGTCGTCGAGCGAGGCGTTCTCCGCGGTGTGCGCCGCCTTCTTCACCTGCTCGTCGGAGAACGGCGCCGGGGCCTCGGGCAGCCCGCGGTGGCGGTAGTCCTCGCCGTCGATGCGCAGCGCGCGGAAGTGCGCCGACAGGCCCTGGATCTCGCGCAGGAAGTCGGCGGCCGCGAACCGGCCCTCGCCGAGCTTGCCCGGCAGCGTGTTGGAGGTGGCGGCCAGCGCGACACCCGCGTCGACCAGCCGGCCGAGCAGGGTGGACACGAGCACGGTGTCGCCGGGATCGTCCAGCTCGAACTCGTCGATGCACAGCAGACGGTGCCCGGACAGCGTCTCGACCGTCTTCTGGAAGCCCAGCGCGCCGACCAGGTTGGTCAGCTCCACGAACGTGCCGAACGCCTTGCGGGCGGGCTCGGCCGGGGTGGCGTGCCACAGGGAGGCCAGCAGGTGGGTCTTGCCGACGCCGTAGCCGCCGTCGAGGTAGACCCCGCGGGGCCCGGCGGGGGTCCTGGCGGCCTTGCTCCGGCCCTTGCCGAAGCCGAACAGGCCGCGCCGGGCGGTCCCGCCGGCGGGTGCCCCGTCGAGCCCTGCGGCGAACTCCTCCAGGACCCGGACGGCCTCCGTCTGGCTGGGCTGGTTCGGATCCGGGATGTACGTCGCGAAGCGCACCCCGTCGAAGCGCGGCGGCGGCACCATCTCGGCGACCAGCCGGTCCGCGGGGACGTGCGGCTCACGGGCGCACAGGGACACAGGGGCGGCGCCGGTGACGGGGGTCAGGCCGGAGGCGGCAGTGGAGGACGACACGGTTCCCCATGGTAAGCCGCGTGGAACACTGCACGGCATGCGACGCCTGTTCCCTGTGACCGACGAAACAGCAGCCCAGGCCCCCGGCGAGGGTCGCGAGACCCGTGGCGCGAGCGTGCCGGGCGGCCCCGCGGGCCGGGAGTGGACCCTCGCCCAGCTGGCCGCCGCCTACGCCTACCCGGAGCCCGGAACCGCGGGGCGCGCGCCGTGGCTGCGGGCCAACATGGTGTCCACGCTGGACGGCGCGGCCCAGCACGAGGGCCGTTCGCAGCCCATCTCCAGCGCCGCCGACATGCGGATCTTCGGCACGCTGCGGGCGCTGGCCGACGTGGTGGTGGTCGGCGCCGAGACGGTACGGCAGGAGGGGTACCGGCCGGCCCGCGCGCGCAAGGAGTTCGAGGCGCCGCGGGAGGCGGCCGGGCAGGGACCCGCGCCGGCGATCGCGGTGGTCACCGCGAGCCTGGAGCTGGACTTCACGCTCCCGCTGTTCACCTCGCCCCTGGTGCCCACGCTGATCCTCACGGGGGCCGCCGCGGCCCCGGACCGGATCGCGGCGGCGGAGAAGGCGGGCGCCCGCGTGGTGATCGCCGGGGACGGCATGGGCATCGACCCGGTCCGCGCGGTGCGGGCGCTGGCCGAGCTGGGCCACACCCGCCTGCTCACCGAGGGCGGTCCGCGTCTGCTCGGCCAGTTCGTGGCCTCGGGCGTGCTCGACGAGCTGTGCCTGACCGTCTCCCCGATGCTCACCGCGGGGGACGCCCAGCGCATCGCGGGCGGCCCCTCCGTCCCCGTCCCGCACCGCTTCACCCTCGCCTCGCTGCTGGAGGAGGACGGCTTCCTGTTCAGCCGGTACCGGCGCACGTGACGCGCCGGGCACCCCCGGCAACGGCTATCCGTCAGCCTCCGGCGCCCCGAGTCCGGGGCTCAGCCGCGCCGCGTCCCGGTCCTCACCGGCGGTGAGCCGCACGGTCTCGATCAGCCGGCCGAAGGCGTCCTCCACATGGCCGC